>CALRJJ020000169.1:0-8748 GCA_943367505.1 Flavobacterium psychrophilum
GCCCTGGCATGTCTAAAAAGTGCACAGAATCTATGGAAATCCCCAGTTTTTCAAGCTCAATTGGCACCATGTTTTCAGCAACGCTGAAATCCTCCCTAGCAAACTTCGAGGGAGAGGCAGCGGTGACTCGCTGGCGTTTTACTACTTTAGGAAAAGCGATGAAAGAGGCGACGGCAGTGCCAATTGCAGCCACAAGGACAAGAAATGGATTCAAATCGGGAACCAGTTTCTTGCTCAACACAAGCCCCGCCACCATCACTATCATAAGCAGCGCCAGCGATAGACCGACTCGCGCAATCATCAGCAACTGGTCAATGAGATCATCTTTTTCCACGGATACTCCCACCCAAAATAAACGGTCACCGAAACGCCGAAGGTGGCGAGAAGAACTATAAAAATGCAGTCTACACCACTCCCTTACTCTTCATCTGGTGCTGGCGCTGCTAACTCTTTGATGCTTCCAGCATCAACAATATCTTCTTCAATTTTTATTTGCGGATTAGTTTTTTGCATAGCTTCTTTGAACGTGGCAAATTGCTGTGACGTCCACAGATTGCGGCGCACGCTAATTTCCTTCAAAGCCTTACACTGACTCAGTGTCTTGACGCAAGCCGGAGTAATCTTGCAGCCATCCAACTCAAGATTGTCTAACTTAGGTAGCTTAACTAGTGGTTCTAAATCACTATCATTCAAAGCATTGTCAGATAGTTTTAGTCTTGTAAGCTGCTTCATAGTGCTGATGTTTTGGATGTCTTTGGGGCTGACATTGCAAAACGAAATGAAGAGCTTGCGCAGCTTAGGTGAATTCTCTAAGGCAGCAAGAGCAACACTAATCTTAGTGCAATGATCGGCATGCAGCACCTGCAAGTTAGGCAGCAAACCAGACTGAGCGAGCTGCTCACCATCAATATCTGTCGCTCCAACCTTGAGCTCCATGAGCTTAGGAAAGCGAGCTAAAGTCACTAAGGCTTCGCCTGTAACTGCACTCTGTCCCAATTCGATAATCTTCAAACTCTTAATCTGAGTGATACACTTTAGCGTCTCATTATTGACGATATCGCTACGATGCAATCTTCTAGGGTCTTCTGCTGCTAGTTTCGGCGCTTCAGTTTCAGCGGTAGATGGTGCCACAACTCTAGACAATTCACTATCATCGGCTGTCAGTGCAATAGCCTGCAAGGTACCGTCATCAAAACGTCTCAGTATGTGCGGGTTCTTCAGACAAAGTGTATTGGGTGTGAACTGCAAACTGTAACGAGTGGGGATAAAAACTTCTCCCTTTGCGTCCTGGGGCTTTTCTTCTTCCTCGCTGCGCAAGGTGAGAGTGCCCAGTGAAATTTCGTCAGGAAACTTGAAATGCGAAACTTGATGACCATCTTTATTGGTAGTACCTAAGAAAAATGGTTCTTTTTTCTCTGCTTCGGCCTTGAAAGCAGCTTCAGTTTTTAGCTGTTCACTCTCTTCAACTTTTTTCGCTTCAATCTTCTCATCTGCGGCACTGCGATTAGTCATTTTCTGACTGACAAAGTAATAAACACCACCACCCAAAAGACCTAGCGCCAGCACAGCAGCTACTCCAGCCACAATCAAAGAATTCCTTTTGGCACCAGACTGGGTATCACTATCGCTCTCGGTCTCCTCAGTTTTGCGCTTAGCCAGAGGCTTGCGCACTCCAGATGGACCATGACTGCGCTTTTCATTGCTCTCTTCATTAGCAAGAGAACGTTCAATCGAAAGCAATTCAGCAGCCACATCAGAGGCCGACTGGGGGCGATCCTCTGGGTCTTTTGCCAAGAGAGAATCCATTAACTCTTGAATTTTTTCAGGAAAATCTGCGCCCTCAGAGGCATCAAACAAAGTAGGTGGAGTGTCAGCCTGATGCATCTGCACCGTAGTCATGGCGTCGCTGCCGCGAAAAGGAACTGTGCCTGTCAATGTCTCAAACAGTGAGGCACCAAGCGAGTACAAATCGGTGCGGTAGTCAACGGCAACACCAGCACACTGCTCTGGGCTCATATATTGAGGGCTACCGAATACTTCACCAGGTCTTGTCAGGCCCTGCTTATCTCCATCTCCAAGACCAGTTAGTTTAGCAATACCAAAATCTACTAACTTGGCTGACACTACTCCTGGTTCTAGTTCCTGCAAAACAATATTGGCGGGCTTTACATCTCTATGAATAATCTGATGCTCATGGGCATAGGCCAATCCGGCACAAACCTGGCGGAAAATCCCGATCGCTTCATTGAGCGGCAAGACGTGCTTTTTCTTTAGTTTTTGAGCAAGCGACTGGCCATTTAGCAGCTCCATTGCATAATATGGCGTCACTCCATCAACCATGCCCATATCAAAGATGCGCACGATATTTGGATGAGTCAGCCTGGCTATGGCCTGAGCTTCAATCTGAAAGCGCCGCCAGGAAACCTCAGATACTTGCTCTGTAGGCAAAACTTTAAGGGCCATTTCTTTTGACAAGAAGAGGTGGCGCACTCGATATACCGAACCCATGCCGCCATGGCCGATGATGCCAATTACTTCATAAGCTTTGTTGATTTGAAAACCAGGTGCGTAGTCGCTGGTATTACCCTTCATTACTTGCTCAACCTGCTTTCTAGGTGTGCTTTATTGCTTATTCCACGCTGGAGATGGCCTTGAAACGAGCCATACTTGATTTGGCTGTGCTACAGTGCAAATAGAGCTATCGCATTATAATTGAAAGCGACCAAAGTGAGCTAAATCATGGCCCTTATAGACCTAATTGAAAAAACAGCCCGCCTTCTCGCTGAAAAGCAGCAGGCGCTAACCACTTTGCGACTAACTTCAAGCAGCGATCCCGATTTTCAGTTAATGCGCGGCGATTTTCTCATTCGAGAAACTGACCTGAACGAAGCTACAGCCGAAATGATCGAAGAACTCGAAGACCTTGACCCGCTTGATCGCGAGGACATGATTGACACCCTTAAGCCTGAGCTAAAGACAGCTCTGTCAACGGTGCTCAATTTATCCGGCCACCATCACCTCATGGCAGCCGAAGAATTAGGTCTTGAACCGCTCTTAATAGCTTGGCGTCAGGCTCGCTTAATGATGTTGTTCTATCAATTTTTGCAAGATGTACCGCTTGAAGATCTGAATACAGAGGATTCTTTCCAAGAGCATCCTATTGCCGAACGCTCACGAGAACACTGGGCCACCGCTGTTGCTACTTTCAAGAAAGAAGCCGCCGTATGCTCTCCCGAAGACCGAATTTGTCATCTTGGCGTCACCCATGAGCTACTTGAACAGGTGCGCAGACGCTATCACCGTCTCACGGTGAGAGTACAAAACTGCCTCAAAGAAATTACTGCCGATGGCAAAGATCCCTGGCCAGTGATAAGACTATTGCCACCCGATTTAACCCAATGCGCCTGGGACGCCCTGAAATTAGTGCCCCTTAGAGAAGCTGAGATAGCCAAGGTGCAGGTTCAGCGTCAAGTTGGCGATCGCTTCTAGTCTAGAATTTTCTTGAGCTTGGTCACCCAAGCCTGCTGAGTTGGCTTCTGCCCACTCAAGTAACTTTCATATTGACGAGCTTCTTCGGTCATAGCTGCTGCTGGGGCTTGAGACGCTCCAAATTGAGCCGGCTCAACTTGCCCTGGAGCATTGCCCTGAGCACTGGCTTCCGGAGCGGCTTTAGAGCCACACTCACCACAGAACTTAGCACCAGGCTCTTGCGGCGCACCGCATAAATGACAAGCTGAAATTCTTGCCTCAAGGCGATAGCCGCATTCACCACAAAAGCGCGAACCAGGCTCAAGATACTCAGAACAACCAGGACATGCTGTGCCAGCAGGAACCCGAGCTGGGGCGGCCTGTGGCTGCGGGAAGTAAGCAGGGATAGGGGCAGAAACACCCTGAGGCACACCACCGCCTGCGACCTGGCGTGGGTCACTCTTAATAGCACTGTTAACTGTGTTCCAGAAGGCCTGACGCGCATCGGCAGCTGGCACGGCATCACTAGCCACTGGTTGAGGCGGAAGGGCAGAAATAGCAGGGGCTTCTGAATTACGCTGGCCATAAGCCTGGGGTTGATAATCAGGAATTAGATCAGCCAGTACGTCGTATTCCTCAGGCGGTGCAGGCTGTTGTGGTGTCACTGCTTGCGGTATAGGTTGCGGTATCGGCTGGATTACAGGTTGTGCTTGAGGCTGCATAGCAGGCTGCTCTTGCGCCACAGACTGAGCTGGCAAAGCGGGTTGCACGGGTTGAGCCGATGAAGCTGGGTGAGCTGATTCAGTAGGCTGCACAAAAGCCTGGGGATGGGCTGGCCCCGTCGGTATCACCGGTTTGAATGTCGGTGAAGGAATGGGCACACTAGGCGCCTGGTAGGGTGATTCTAGTGCGGCAGCCTGACCTGGCATTGACCCAGCTTGCTCTTGGGGCTGCGGTTGATAGACCGGTTGACCAGTCTGAGGTGCCGACGCGGGATCGAAGAAATCTAGACTATAGGCTGGTTGCGCTGCTGCCGGTTCAGCAAAAGGAGCGCCCAATTGCTCTGCTGCAGCTGGCGGTTGTGACGAAAAATCTGGAGAAGTCGGTGGCAAACCAACTGTTTCTTCTGCTCTTGGCGCTGAAGTTGCCATCGAATTTGGTGGCACATTTATATCAACAGCAAGGCTCGCTGCTGCAATTTCCTCAGTCTGGCCCTTACCTTTCTTCTTGCCTTTACCCTTGCCCTTGGCTGGCGCTGCAACTGGGGGTTCAGCCACTATTACTGGCTCTGCCGTTACTGGCTCTTGCACTATTGGTTCTAGGATCGCCGCTTCTGGTGGCTGATTGAAGCTAGGTTGACCAAAACTAGATTGACTGGCTATTGGCTGGTCATGTACCTGAGCATGTATCTGTTCTTGCGCCTGAGCTTGAGCCTGTGCCTGAGCCTGGGCTTGAGCTTGTGCTTGAGCTTGGGCCTGAGCTTGTTCCTGGGCTTGAGCCTGAGCTTGGGCAGCCGCTTCAGCTTCCGCTAGGGCCACAGCTTCCATGGCAGCATGAGCCGAGGCCTGCACCGCAGCTTGGGCCGCTGCTTGCGCTGCGGCTTGAGCGGCTGCCTGAGCTGCTTCTTCCTCTTGAGCAAACTGAGCAATTTGCGCTGCTTCTAGCACCACTTGCTTTTGCAAATCAAATGGATCAAGTGGATCAACTGGGGCAGCTTGACCGGCTTGAATGGCTTGACCAACTTGGGCAGCCTGGGCGGATTGCGCTTGATTAGCGCGCAGGCGTTCTTCCTGCTGCTGTTTCTGAGCTGCCTCGAGTCTGGCTCTTACTTGCGCTTCATGCTGTGAACGTAAGTCAATTTCTTGCTGAGCTTGTCTTTGCGCTTGCTCTTGAGAGCGCAGTTGTGCCTCTTGCTGCTGACGCATTCGTTCATCTTGTTGACTGCGCAAACTCATTTGCTGTTGCAAATGCAATTGCTGTTCTTGTTGCGCTTTAATTTCAGCCTGTTGCTTAGCTAATTGCTGCTGCTGTTGTTCTTGCTGCAGTCTCAAATGCTGCTCTTTCTGAGCGCGTAGCTGTTGCTCTTGCTCAGCTTTGAGACCGGCCTCGTGTTGAGCACGAAGCAATTGCTCTTGTTGCATTCTCTGAGCTTCCTGGGCCTTTTGCTCGGCTAGAATTTTCTCATTGGCAGCCTGCTGAGCCCGCACCGCTGCTTCATGCTGGGCACGCAATTGCTGTTCTTGCAACTCTTGCTGAGCCTTCATGGCAGCAGCTTGCTGTGCCCGTTGTTGAGCCGCCAGGGCCTCTTGCTGCGCCTTCAAAGCAGCTGCTTGTTGTGCCCGTTGAGCTTGTTCTTGCTGCAGACGCTGCGCTTCTTGCTGGGCCTTAAGGGCAGCCTGTTGAGCTTTCAATTCTGCTTCTTTAGCTTCTTGCTGAGCCTGCAATGCTGCTTGGGCAGCAGCTGAACTAGCAGTCGGCAGTGGCGCCGGCGAACTAGCCTGCATGATCTCCATTCCTTCGCCCACTAGGGCCGCATCAAAGAGATAGCGCGATGGCTCAAGAGCAATGTTATTAAATTGATTCGGATAGGACAGATAGAGCACTTCACGGGCCCGAGTAAAGCCGAGATAGCAGAGCCTACGCTCTTCCTCAGGGTCATTAGCAGTTTCTGAAGGGAACAAACCTTCAGCCATACCCGTAAGGAAAACAATTGGATATTCTTTGCCTTTGGCTTCATGCAAGCTCAATATATAGACGAGAGGCTCGCTATCTGGCCCATCGTTAGCCTTAAGCAAATTCTGCTGCGAACGCACAAACTCAGTTACCGTCTTAAACTTACGAGCTTCTTCTTCTAAAGCAGCCAGTTTGCGCATTGGTTCATAGTTAACACCAGGCGGCACCTTCACTGATTTATAATACTCAGTGAGACGCTGGGTGCGCTTGAGCAAGGCAATAGTTTCTGCTGGCGGCAAGTTCTCATGGTTCATAGTGCGAATAATGCGCACTAATTGACTGAGATCCATACAAGACTGATCAGCAACAGCCTCTGAATATATTTCTACTGCTTTCAGGAAAGAAAGGTTATTAGCTTCAGCGAAACTAGCAATGGTGCCAAAGAGCTTTGGATCAACCTCTTTAGAGCGCAGCTGGCAGACACGTTCGAAAGACTCTCTCGCTTTTGGGCCGTCCGGGTCCATTACCAGGCGCAAGAAGGCCATAACATCTGCCACTTCATCCGGTACCATGGTGGAATCAGGATTAGTAGTAAGACACTTAATACCTTTGCGGAACAGAGCCTCTTCAACCATTGATGCATAGCGGTTATAACGATAAAGAATAGCAATCTCTTGCGGATTTCTTCCGATATCTAAAAGCTGTTGCACCTGACTCGCAACCCACTCAGCCTCGTCAGCTTCGCTCTCTGCTAAAAATGGCCCAACAATTGCTTGAGACTCAGTCTCATCCCACCCCGGCACCATGTCTTTGTTGATTTTGCGACGATGCAGACCGCCGAGAAGTAAACGAGCATGATTGACAATTGAAGGATGGCAGCGCCAATTGCGCTCGAGTACATAACAGCGAGCATTGGGGAGACGTACTGAAACTTCGGACAGAATCCTCGGTAAAGCCCCTTTGCTCTCAAAAATAGATTCGTCTTCATCGCCAGCTATATAAAGATTATCCTGAGGCAAAGCAAGAATACGTGCAAGCAAATCAGCTGCAGCAGTGGCATCTTGAAACTCATCGACTAAAACAAACTCATATTGATACTGATAGCGCGCACGTATATCGGCATTGTCAGCCAAAAGTTGCGCAGCCAAACTAACCATGTCATCACGGTCAATCTTATTGCTCTTTTGTAATTGCTCTTCGTAACCCTGATAGACCCGGGCAACTAATTCGTCGACATTACCTTTAGCTCGCTCTTTAACGTGCTTAGGCGTGACTAAATTAGCCTTGTAGAGAGAAATCAGAGAGGCAATGGTGAACTCTTCCAATTCCTCCGATAGCTCAAGAGTGAGCTGGTCAAGGTCTTTTTTGAATTTAGTGAGCAAACGTTGAATGATCCGCTGCGGATTAGCCTCAACCTTTAGTGGCGGCTTACGTTTGATTGCTGCTGTATTTTCTTTTAGAAGCTTGAGACCAAGCTCATTCCAGCTAAAGAACGCTACTTTCTGCGCTTGTTGGCGATCAATTAATTTCTCAACATCGGCCTTCAAGCTACGCACACTTTCAGTCGAATGCGAAACAACCAGAATGCGCTCAGCGTTTACGCCTTGGGTAAGCAAATGCACAACTCGACGAGTGATACAGCTGCTCTTGCCAGTACCAGCACCACCGGTAATGGCAACCGGGCCAGCACCATTAGTAATGGCTAAACGCTGCACATCATCTTCGACAGGCAAATCAAGAACAGTGGCCGGCTGATGCCCAGATACCAATCGACCATATGGTGAACGTTTGTATCCATGCACCCAAGCTTCTTCAAGGGCTTCAACACAACCACCCAAGTTGGCAAGCAGCTCTACGGCGGTAAAGCGCAGCAGCTTCCATCCATCACTGAGTAATACCAGGGTGCGCTTAGCGTCAGCAGAGCCAGCACTAGGCTGATCAAGGCTGGCCAAAACATCACATTCAATGGCCAGCTTATTGCCTTTGCGCTCCATCAAGGCAAAGTCGAGACTATAGTCTCCCAGTACATGTTGGGGGCTAAGAGTAAGCCCTCGGCTAGCTACAGCCTTATAAAGATAGTATTCGACTTTGAGCATCGGCGGCAGGTTTTCAGAACGCACTTGCCTGAAGTGATGCAGGTCAATCATGATGCTATCGAGTAACCAGGCTACTTTTTCCCAGGTCACCTTACGACCAGCATACTCAAGGTCTTCACACATAGTGCCATAGCCAAGAAATTCTTCGTAGCCAAGCTGAGTGCTAATAAGCAACGTGCGCTGCGACAGAGCCCGAGGGTAGAGCAAATGGTGATAGAGATACCAAAGCTGCTGCGGCGTTTCCGGTGCATTCAAGTCTTTGACAATTAGGACATCAGCATCAAGCATGTCCAATTCCATCTTACTGAGCAAAGGTCGGCCAAATGGACTTTGGGCCACAGCATGAGCAAAAAGGTAGTCGGCCTGCTTGTAGAGCATTTCTCCAGTGATAACTAGAGTGGTAACTCCACGACTCTTGAAATTAATGACGGCCGATTCAAGCAGCGCTTCCTGGTCTTCAGAATAGTCTGATAAAAACAGACCGCGAACTGAACCCTGATATAGACCAACC
>CALRJJ020000170.1:0-8695 GCA_943367505.1 Flavobacterium psychrophilum
CGTTGACACATTGATTGGCACTACCCTGGCCGACAAATATCAAATTTTGGAGAAGCTCGGCAGTGGTGGCATGGGTCTTGTCTACAAAGCCAAGCATCTTCTGATGAAAAGGCTAGTAGCGATCAAGCTGATGTTACCTCAGTTTGCAGCGAGCGCCACTGCTCTTAAGCGCTTCCGTCAAGAGGCCCAAGCCGCCAGTCATCTTAATCATCCCAATATTCTCAAAGTCTACGATTTCGGTGTTACGCCACAGGGTTTGCCTTACCTGGTTATGGACTTACTAGAAGGCACCAATCTATCCGCCGAACTGACAAAGCATAACTACCTGCCCCTTGAGCGCGCCCTCAAAATTTTCGTGCAAACTTGCGCTGCTCTCTATCACGCTCACCAAAAAGGTGTTATTCACCGCGATCTCAAGCCCGGCAATATTATGCTGGTCGACTACGATGGTCAAAGCGATGTGGTGCAGATTGTCGACTTTGGCATGGCAAAGATTCTCTCCGAAATGGACGGAGAAAACGAAGAGTTGACGAAAACCGGTGAAGTTTTTGGCAGCCCAATGTATATGAGCCCAGAGCAGTGCATGGGTCGTGAACTGGATGGCCGCTCTGACATTTATTCGCTGGGCTGCGTCATGTATCGTACCCTTACAGGTCGACCAGCTGTGGCTGGGGCTTCAGCCATGGAATGTTTCAACAAACATGCCACCGCCCTGCCTGCGCCTTTCGCCGAAGTAGCACCAGAACTAATGCTGCCACCATCACTGGAGGCAATTATATTCAAAGCCATGGCCAAAGAAGTGCACGAGCGCCAAGATTCTATGGCCCAACTGCGCGAAGAACTGTTAGCAGAACTAGGTCAAGCCGAAATCAGCGGTTCAATGCCAGCCAACTCACAGTCACCCCAGCAATTGAGTACAAGTCAATCGGGCTCTAGCAGCGCTTCTAATTCTCCTACCACCTCGGCTTCTACTGCTGCTGTAATCAGTGCTAGTAACTCGGCTGCTGGAGCTGGTGCGGGAGATAGCGAGAACTCTCATACCCAAATCACCAGCACGGGTGCGGCCAGGCTGCCAGCGCGCCAATCGCGTGTGCTAGAAAACTCCATGTCACAGATGCAACCGAGCCCTAAAGCGGCCCGCAAAGGTATGATCTGGGCATCAATAGCCGGCGTTGTAATCATTGCTTCAGCAATTGTTTTAATGCCAAAAGGCACCACCAGTAAAGATGGCAGCAAAGATCCAGATCAGAGCCCAGGTCAAGCCGATCCGGTATCAGCTAGTGAAGACTACTCACAGCTAATTAAGCAAGGACAGTCCTCATTCGATCATGGTGATTACACAGAAGCACTGAAAAAATTCAAAGTTGCCTTAGAGAAAGCTCGCAGCTCCGGCGACTATGATCGCGTAGCTGAAGTCAGAATGGCTCTGGGTCGTACTTATGTAGAGATACAAGATTTAGACGACGGACAAAAAGAATTTCAGGAAATTCTGAAAATTCGTGAGAGCGAAAAGAAATTGACCGCTCTAGATGCCACCGAATCGATGAATGAGCTTGGCAAAATTTATCGTGCCAAAGGCCAGTTCAGCCAAGCTCAGAAGCTATTTAATCGCGCCCTTGCTATCAGACAAAATTATACCGGGCCAGATCACGCAGCAGTAGCTGAAACACTTGCTGATTTGGGGAATCTAGCTTTAGAGCAAAAACAGTTTAAAAAAGCCACCGAACTATTGGCTCAAGCCGAAAAAGTAGCCAGCTCGACTCAAGGTCTAGCAGATCTCAACCAGGCCAACATTTTCAGCGCCATTGGTCAGGCCTATCAGATGCAAGGGCAATTCGATAAAGCCACTATTTACTATGAAAAAGCCCTGGCCATCAGAGAGAAAAGTCTAAACCCAGACAATCCTGCCATTGCCGACACCCTTACATATTTAGGCACCTTAGCCTTTGTCAAACGCGACTTTGCCAAGGCTGACTCATACCTGCACAGAGCCTTAGACATTCAAGAAAAGACCCTGAGCAAAGATGATCCGTCTATTGCTACCACTGAATTTTGCTTAGGTGTGCTCTACCAACAAACGAAAAAATATGACAAAGCCGAGCCACTGCTAGCCGATAGTTTGCGTATTCGCACCAAGGCACTGGGGGCAAATGATCCCTCGACGCAGCAGACAAAACAATTGCACGATCAAGTCAAAGCTAAAGTCAAAAACTAAACCCTGAAACTAGAATCAGAATCAGAAACTAAACCGGAATAATAGTGTGAGAGAAAACGCTTTCAGCCATGAGCTGTCGGCGCTTCTCTAAGTACTCCAATACACAAGTAACAAAAGTGGCATGGCTCCAAGTTAAAGGCGAAACAGACAGGGGCTCATTGTTGTAGGGATGCACTTGCTCGGCCAAACAGCCAGAGGGCAAGGCGTGATCGGCCACCCACTCTAACATCTCTACGGCATCTTTCAGACCATCGGCACTCTGGGCCGCAGCAATATCGTATTGCGCCAACCACATGGTGCAAATGAACCAGGGATTACCAGCAACCTTATCAACATCTTGCGAGATCTGATGATAATAATCATTCTCATAACGAGCTAGACCGCCGACTTCGGTTTTGATCCAAAGGCGATCGCGAATGGCTTTCATGGTCAGCACCACTTTCTCATCGTGGGGGCTCATACCACCAAAAGCAAAAATGCTATACATCGCGGCATCAATAGTCATATCAAGATCGTAGCCATCAGCGGTGCGCGTTGCCATTCGGCAAAAGCGTTGCTCCTTCTCACTCCACATATGCTTAATCATAGCTTCGCGGGTTTCTTCTGCCGCCTTTTTATATATTTCAGCACGTTCTACTTCACCCAGCGCTTGAGCAAAATTATAGGCACCAGTCAAACCGGCAATCACGCTGCAAACAGTAAACATATGAACGCCATAACGCTCTTCCCATAGATCATATGACGGTAGGGGAAGCTTAGTCTCAGGGTCACGGAATTGCACAAGAAAATCAGCACCATGCTTGATCAGGTGAACAAACAAGGAGCGCACAAATTCGATGTCTCTGAATTTTCTAAAATGTTGCCAGAGCGACCAAAGCACAAGAGCTGTCTCATCTTCTTGAATGGGCAAGTCGAGTTTGCCTTCACGCAGCCAGGGGTGCCAACTTGAGGCCACTGATTTATCAGGATTATACTTGTGCAGCAAGTAGCCTTCTTCTTTCATCACATCGCTGCAGAAACTGAAGAAGCGTTGGGTAAGGTCAATATAGCCAGCTTTTGTCAGAGCGTGGGCGACTAGAGCGCCATCCCGCGGCCACATATATGAATAGGTATCACGGGCAAACTGAGTGATATCATGATCGTTTGCCGCAATAATGGCACCACCATTATCAATTTGCGATCTAATCACCAATAGACTACGTTTGTATAGTTCTACGACTTTGGGCGGCAAACTCAAGAAATCAACGTGACCAGGATTTACCCAAAGGCGCCAGTAATTCTGATTGCGCGGCACAATATGCGAAAGTTGCTGCTTCTTCACGGCAGCATCAAGAGCCACCACTTCCTCATAGTTACGACCAAAGCACATCCAATAGTAACCAACATTTTCGCCGTTGGCAGCAACATCAAGATGCACTGAAACAGTAGAATCAACTGAGCCCTGAGCAATAGCAAAGCAACCAAGCTCGCCATCTTCAGCGTCTCTAAAGGTTCCTTCTAAACCTGCCATATTCTTTTTGCCAACGGCCCACTGCTGAACTCCAACTTTTTTATGGCTACTGGAATTAATCAAAAACCAGCGATTTTTCTTGTAGTGAATTACTGAAGAAGTTCTCGGGTCGTAGAAAGCCGTATCGCCAACATCATTTTCAGCAATACTGAAATCTTGATGGAAGAAAATTCTGACATCGCGAGCCTTGCCGCTCAAGTCTTTGACGTGCAATTCGCGCAAGAAGAAGTTAGAGAAGAAATCGACCATGTCGTGGACGACAATCTCAAGCTTGAGCTTGTCGTGACGCAACAGCACGTCGGTCACTAACGTTTCTTTGCAATACTTTCGCTCTAGCTGCCAACCGTCTTGCACCCAGGCAAACTGACCATCTACCCAAACCCCAAAATGATTGACACTACCGACAGTCTGATTTTCTTGGCCAACATGGGGATAATAAATATCACGCACACGATATTGCTTATCAAAATTGATTAGGACATTACCGTTTCCGATTGGTAAGTCTCGGGGCATGAAAAGTTCCTCCACCTGGCTAGCCGCAGGCCAATGCTTTATACGGCTAAAGCGATACGGCTAATTCTATGCCAATGAATTAGCTGCTCTAAACCCTATCCAAGAATATAAAAAGCAATTTTCTTTAAAAGCGATACTGGTCAAAGATTCGGGTATTAATCTCACCATTCAAAACTGTATCTTGCCAAACAAATTTTGCTGTAGATGTTGGCCGGGCAACAATCAGCTGGTTAAAGATTAACTTCTCACTGTCAACAAATAAATCGACAAGTCCATCTTTAATTTTGGCCCGCAGTTGAATCTGCTCAGAATTTTCTACAACTTCTATATCGCTCAGTCTATTAAAGAACCATTGCTTTTCTGCCACGATACCGGACATCAAAAGTGAAGCGATATAATACGAGCCGGCAAATGAGACTGCCGCGCTATCGGCAACCGCTAAGGCCAAACTCGGGCTAGTGCTCAAGCCCTCTTCCGGAGAGCGCTGAAAAACACCTTCGTGGTTGGAGCAAATGAAGTTGAGGTTGTCTTCTTTAAGCTCAGCGAAATGCCCAGTACTTGTAAATTGATAGCGAAAAAGATGTGGTTCTTTCGCACTAGAACCTAGAGCATTGCGCATAAAATTGGTAGCAAAAATGCTACCGGTCAGGAGCTTTTTCTCACCACTAAATTTCTTACCAATAGATTCAATTTCAACGGTAACGGTACCGCTGTCACTGTAACTTTGCAGCGCTCGATAAGTTTGAAAAACCGTTTCTAAAATTGCAGTCAATTAGACACCTATGGCAGGCAAATCTTGACTGTCAAATTCAACCGCACCCTTTGCTTGGCTTTTCCTGGCAATAATCTTGAGCAAAGCGAGATAAAGTGCGAGCATTGATGTACAGACCGCAAACAAGAAGAGCATACCGATCTGCCAACTAAAATTGGTAAAACAATAGCCAGCCAATAGTGGCAGAGTGATACCACCAACAGAACCAGAGGTAATCACCACACTAGAAGTGGTTGTGGTGTCAGGCATGAAGTGCTCGTTAGCAGCAGCCAAGACATTAGGGAAAATAGGACCAAAACCCAGCCCGAGAAGCAGTACAAGAGCGAGGGTGCCCATTCCCAAATTACTGAAGCAAGCTAATGATAGAAGTGAAGAAGCAGTTAAAGCCATTCCTAGCAAAGTGATCTTAATTGAAGAATAACGGCCGCAAAGAAATACGCTGATTGTTCTGCCAAGGGTAAGACCAGCCCAGAGCACAGTCATACTAATCGAGGCAAGAGCTAAATCAAGGGCGCTATACTTTTGCAGGAAAGTAAATAGCCAAGCAGCAGAGCTGACTTCCATACCGACATAGAGAAAAATTACTAAAGCAAAGAGCCACAAAATTGGTTGCTTAATATTGCCAGTGACTGGCTGACTTACTGCTACCGGTTTCTTGCCCGGATTTTGTATCTTGAGCACTAAGGCACAGATGAAAGCGAATGCTGCACCAAAGAGATAAACAATATGAAAAGACCAGGGGCTGCTAAGGCCGGCCCAAGCAACAAGCGGGCCAGCCAGAGCACCAATACCAAAGAATAAGTTGACACGATTCAGAGCGGCAGCACTACTAGCAGTATCACTTAGTAAAACGCTCGTTGTCGAAGCAATACTATTAAGACCTGTACCACAGCCAATAACAAATGCTCCAATAGCAAGAACCGCAAGACCGGGAGCAACTGCTATGATGACCATCCCTATACCGGCAATGACAGCAGCTAAGCGCAGACTATTGCGACTGCCTAACTTCTCACAAATAATTTTACCGAGCAGCAACATCAGCATGCTGCCTGAGGCACTGACACTAACTATAGAACCAGCTAAGACTAAATCTATGCCCTTAATCTGAGCTATTTTCGGAATGAGCGGGCCTGTCCAGCCTGTATTCAAGCCTGCCAACAGTGTGAGGGCACATGCTGCCATGATAATTCGCGTTCGCTGCTTGTCTTCCATAGACAAAACAATACCAGCACAGAGCCACAGCATGATGGCGCTTTCTTTGACAAAAGACCATTTGTAACATCACCTATACGTTGTATTGGCGATACTTCTCCCACAATTCGTTAGCTTCATCAGCGCGTGATTGCTCATTGAGGACCCGAGCGAGACCATCAACAATTGAGGTGATAAGGAATGGATCAATCTGGCCCGCGGCCTCGTGGCACGACAGCGCCGAGCGAAAGACAGTTTCGGCCTTTTCATTTTGACCGGCAGTCTGCAATAAGCGAGCAAAAGAAAGGAAATGAAGGGCTTGGCCTTGCCGCCTAGTTTGCTCTGGCTCTTGCTCAAGAGCGTGGATGCCACTGTCGACATATTGCAGAGCTAACTCTTTCTTGCCAGCTAAAAGGGCAATACCAGCGGCATCCAGATACACCTCTTCAGCCAAATCAAACTCAAGAGCTTCGTCGATGCGTGATTGAGCTACTAACATTTTTGCCAGAATCGCAGCCTGAGCCTTAATTAGAGCCTTATCTTCATTGGTACTGGAAGCTGCTAACTCATAAGCTTGACGGTAGCAGTCTTCAGCTTGCTTGAAATCGTCTTTCAAGCGATAGAGCTCACCTAAGCGGTTGAGACTGAGTAAGACATTATGGGTCGAATCAGGCAATTGCCGGGCTAAGGCAAGAGCTTCTTTGAAATGCTGTTCAGCCTCAGCAAAATTACCGGTCACCTCAGCTTGCTGGGCGAGAATCAAGACATTGCGCCAATGCGACTGCTGCTCTAAACCACTAGACACTGACATTTAAACCTAACTTTTAAACCTTAGAAGCCCAACTAGACACTTAATTCTAACAGCAGTGCCTGGCTAGAGGCCAAGAGCAGTGGCAAATTGGGGCAACATATGTCATGCTAGTTAATCGATATATTGCTGAGCATAAAACGAGCACAAAACGAGCAAAAAAAGGATAGAACATGAGTATTTCTTGGGGCAAGCGCCAACGGTTCAAGTTCAATCCAGGTGGCACACTCAACAACTGGGCACCACCAATGCTACCAGCCGTCTATGCCATTACATACAAGCAAGACCCTGCTAACAAACCCAAAGCTCACACTGTTTTGTACTTCGGACAAGCAGATGATCTCTCGCAACAAGCCCTAAGAAGTCACAACCACGTCTTAGATTTCTGGGCCAACAATGGCGGTGACGAAAGCGAGCTGTTTGTCTTCATTCTGGCAATGCCTGATTCAACCCGCTGGGAGAGAGCAAGTGTTCAAGAACAACTAGTTTCTGAATACAATCCCGACTGCAATCGCTATTAATAGAAGAATTAACCTTCTCTTGACATTCGAGTAGGTAAACAGCCCTAATATAGCCGGCTTGATTCTTAGATCTCTGTCATAATGCAAACAGATGGCGATAATGTCGTGTGTTTCCAGAATCTTCTGCGAAGCGCAATTTATCGTGCTACAGCATGCAAAGTAACCCTGAATAGCCTCGAAGAACAATAAAATGAACAACAAAATACTAGTAGGAAATCTGGCTACAGCAGTTACTGAGCACCAAATCAAAGAGTTATTCGCCACTACCGTGGGCACTGTGCTTTCTGTAGATCTTCCCAAAGACCCAAGAACTGGCACCAATCGAGGTTATGCCTTTGTGGAGATGGGCAGCTCTAGCGAAGCCGCCGACGCTGTAACTAACCTAAACGGCCACGATGTCAGTGGTCGCAGGCTCAATCTCACCCTGACCGAACAACCAGGACAAAAGCAGAAGAGTGACCGTAAATGGTATCAATTCGGGGCAAAATGAACCCCAGCTTAGTTCACATAAGTTAGTTTGCAACATTTCTACATTGACATCCAGTGATGATATGTGGCATGCTGCGATAGATTCTGAAAAAACGATGGTTTTTAAGCCATGAACTGGTCATCACCGTCGATTGCGCAGAACGTCCTTGTCTAATACCTTGAGCGATCAAGGTCCTTGAGTAATCAGGCAAGGTATCCATCCACTCTAAATGGATCGCAAATAGATAGGTACTGGCTTGTTAGCCGTTGTTATAAAAGGATTCTAAATTGACCACATTTGCTGAACTTGGCTTGTCCAAGTCTACTCTCGCTGCGCTTGTAGATGCAGAGTACGTTGAACCAACCGAAATTCAACTAAACACTATTCCACTGCTATTGTCTGGCGTAGACATCATGGGCTCAGCTCAAACAGGCTCAGGTAAAACTGCTGCTTTCGCTTTGCCTATTATTGAATGCCTGCAAGAACCAGAAAAAAGACCAAGAGCACTAGTTATGGTGCCAACCCGCGAACTAGCTCTTCAAGTAGAAGAACAATTCGTCAAATTCTCCAAATACAACAAACTGCGCTGTGTAACCCTTTATGGCGGCACAGGCTATGAGAAGCAAAGCCGCGCCCTCAAGCGTGGTGTCGACATTATCGTTGCTACTCCCGGTCGTTTGCTCGACATGGTTGAAC
>CALRJJ020000171.1:0-8681 GCA_943367505.1 Flavobacterium psychrophilum
GGGCCGTGATCTTTAGGCAAAGCAGTCTCTTCAGTGTAGCCAAAGAGCGTGGTTGAGATAATATCAGCTCCGGCCTCGTCAGCGGCTATTCCCTCGCCAAAAGTTGAACAATCGGCCCAAACGGGCAAATTCAACTGGTTATGAATCCTTTCGATGGTTTCCTTTAAACTGAGCTGGTCAGCTCGCTTGCGGCCGGTAGCGTCTAGAGCTATAAAATCTGCACCTGCTTCGGCCAGAGCCTCAGCTTCAGCAAAACTGGCGGTGATATATACAGAAGACAACTTCTCGGCGGCAGGAATCTCTGATTTAGTCAAACCAACAATAGGTAAATGACCTTCAAAGAGTTTCTCAGCAGCGGCTCGCACATGCCTGACGTTCTCAACCCCCTCTAAGCGCAGGGCGCGAGCGCCACCATTGAGAGCAGAAAGCGACATAGCAAGAATGTGATCGGGATGATTGAGGGGCTCGCCGCTGCTGGCTTGGCAGGACACAACCAGGGCACCATCGATTGCCTGAATTGCTTCGCGAAAACGATCGTCTATTTTGACCATGGTCGTTTACACATTAGGATTCAAATTTAGGCAAATGAACTTAGGCTGAGTCATTTCAGTAAGGGCATAGCGTATCCCCTCTAAACCTAAGCCTGACTCTTTCCTTCCGCCGTAAGGCATATGGTCAGCTCTGAAAGTGGGAGCATCGTTAACCATAACGCCACCAGCATCGATGCCACGAGCAAGTTTAAAAGCGACATCAACGTTAGCAGTAAACACTCCAGCTTGCAGGCCGTAGCGAGAATCATTACAAGAAGCAATGGCATCATCTACAGTGTCATACTTCATAATGCTGACAATCGGTCCAAAGACTTCTTCAGAAACCACCGACATACCGCGATTGGTCTCAGTCAATATCACTGGCTCAACCAAATTGTTGCCGCACTTTTTGCCACCGTGAACAAGCTTGGCTCCGCCTTTAACAGCTTCGTCGACCCATTCAATGGTTTTGTCGACTGAACCGGAGTCGATCAGTGGACCAACATCAGTATCATCACTAAGTGGATCACCAACTTTAAGGGCCGCAACCAGACTTTTGAATTTATCCAAGAACTGATCGTAGACCTTGCTTTGAACATAAACCCGTTGCACTGAAATGCAAATTTGGCCAGCATGAGCATATCCGCCACGACATGCAGCTTTAGCAGCAGCCTCAAGATCGGCGTCAGAATGCACGACAATCCCGGCATTGCCACCCAGTTCAAGAATTACCCTAACGCCAGCATGCACTTCACCGCGCAATCTCCAACCTACTTCTTGCGAACCAGTGAAGGTCAAAAGAGCGATTCGGGAATCACGCACCAGGGCGTTGCCCTTAGCGCCACGACAGGGAGTGACAATCAAAGCACCGTCGGGAAGCCCGGCTTGCTTGAGCAGCTCGGCTAATTTAAAACTGGAAACGGGAGTTTGGGAAGAGGGCTTAAGCACAACAGTATTACCTGCGGCAATGGCCGGGGCTAGTTTGTGTGCCACCAGATTCAGAGGGAAATTAAATGGTGTTACCGCTGCCACCACACCAATGGGCTCGCGCAAGATCATTCCGATGCGGGCTTCGTTGCCAGCATTGGTATCCATTTGTAGTTGCTCACCATCTAAGCGCAGAGCTTCGCGTGAGGCAATGGCAAAAGTATTGGCAGCGCGTGAAACTTCAATCCGGGCATCCTTGATAGGCTTCCCACCCTCTAAGGCAATAGTCTGAGCCATGTCTTCGATATTATTCAGAATTAGCTGTGAAGTCTTGGCCAGAATTTCCGAACGCTTATACGCTGGCATATTCTTCATCACATTTTCAAAGGTTTCTTTAGCCTGGCTCAGAGCAGCATCAATCGCTTTCTCGTCAGCTTGACCGACCACGGCCACCACTTCGCCGCTGAAGGGGCTTTTTACCTCAGTAAATTCAGTTGTGGATAGACCTTTGATAGACAAAGGATACTTGACAATCTCTTTCAACATTTTATCTTGCTCTTCAAAGATTAGAGGGAATTAGTCGGGAATTAGTCGGTCAAAACCGGGTTTAGGCATCGATGGATACTATATGACAACATGTGACAAATGTTGAGATAATGCTCCAAGTGTTGAAGTTATCTCAACAATCGTCCTCAGGCACCGGTTCAGCGCCTAAACGCTGAAGCCACGGCAACCAGCAGGCCAAATTATAGCTAATAATTGGCATATCTTTCGGCTATAGACTTAAAGCATATTGAGGGTTCTTTGCCTCGGCGGGTTTTCAATGGTAGACTGCACATCCCATCAAGATACTCAATTTCAGATTCAGATATTGAAGGCATTCAGATTGGTTTCCCAAAAATTGAAATTTAAAAATATCAGAAGCGCTGCACTATCAGCAGTGTCTCTATCAATAATGACTCTAGGCAGCCAAACATTGCCAGCAAGTGCCACAGACGTGCACTCAAGCTTGCACCATTCGGCCAGCACTGTTGTCGCCTACGAGAGCGGTAGCTCTAATGAGGCTAAAAAGCGTCTCTTACAGCAAGAGAAGCAAAAGTTGGAAAGAGAAAAGCGTGAATACCACGCTAAGGCTCAAGCAATAAGAAAGAATGAGCGCAAGGCCTATGAGAAACTGGGCATCATTCAAAGAGAGCTAGCTGCCACCACGGGCAAGTTGACTAACACTAAGCAACAAGTTAGCCACACTGAAAACAAAATCAACGAAACCCAAGCGAAACTGACTACGGTGAAAACCAAAGAAGCTAGCTTGCAAGAGTCTGCCGCCTTCCGCCTTAGAGAGATCTATGAAGGCAATCGCTTGAATTTTGTTGAAATGCTCTTCCAGGTCGACAATTTGCAAACCCTGCTAGACCGCCTCTACTATCAAGAGCGTGTGGCAGAGCAAGATAAAAAGCTGATTGACGAATTGCGTTTACGCGAATCGATGCTGTCGCAAAACAAGCAGCAACTTGGCGCGCAGAAGAATATGCTGGCCGATCTAGTTTCACAAATTGCTGAGAAAGCTATGGCTATTGCCAAAGAGAAGCTGGGTCAGCAACAAACAGCAGAGCGTCTGCGCAGTCAACGCGCCTTCTATGAACAAGCAGAAAGAGAACTGGCTAACGAATCGGCTCGTTTAGAGAAACAGATTTTCGTTATGGAAAGCTCTAACCGCAAAAAAGGCGGACCAATTACGGTTGGCTCTGGCAATATGTGTATGCCACTAAGAGCACCAGTAACCTCACCTTTCGGCTGGCGCAAACACCCCATCTTCGGCGTGCGCAAGTTCCACTCTGGGGTTGACTTGGCTGGCCCGAACCGCTCAGCCATTCACGCCGCCGATGGTGGCAACGTTCTTTATACAGGTTGGTATGGTGGCTACGGAAAAGTAGTAATCATCAGCCATGGCAACAGCATGGCTACACTCTATGCTCACTTATCTAGAGTGGCTGTGGGTGCTGGTGATAACGTCGCTAAGGGCGATGTCATTGCCTACGAAGGCACCACTGGATTCTCCACCGGACCACACTTACACTTTGAAGTTAGAGTGAACGGTAAGCCTAACAACCCACTGGCTTACGTACGCTAAATAAAAGCTAGCTATGACAAATATCGCTAAACAAGTAACTGCTCTATTGGCGCTCACTACCGCGATCACTTTATCTAGTTGCAGCGCCAGCAAAAGCGACACTACAAGCAGCGCTCCTACCTCTAACGAAGCCTACAATAGCCTTAAGCAAGAGCTTGAAACTCTCAAAGCAGAGAATGCCAAGCTAAAAGAACAGTTAGCGGCGAAAGCTAGTACTGAGGGCACAAGTGTTACTAGTGAAGAAAAAGCGCCAGTTCAAGAATTTAGCGACATCACCGGCTGCTTCGGCGAAAAAGAAATCAAGACTCTAGTTAAGCTAAAAGTGATAGCTGTAGATGCTCCAGTCTTCGAGCCCACCAAACCTATTACGAGAGCCCAGTTTGTCGACTGGTTGGTTAAGGCCAATAATGCCATTCGACCAGCAAAATACTTTATCCGCACCGCAGAAAAAGATGCGTCCTCATCGTTTTCGGACCTATCCTCTAAGCACCCCGACTTTCCGGCTATTCAGGGCATGAGCAATGCAGGCTGGTCTGTTGGATTTATGGACAAAACATTTAAACCAGAAGAAGCTCTTACCCGCGAACAACTAATCGCCATCAAAGCGCCCTTAGACTACCAACAAGCAGGGCTATCAAACTATCTTGAAAAATGGCAGGACAACAGCAAAATAAGCAAGAACTGCAAAGAGCCAATGAATCTAGAAGCATTCTCAGGACACAACTGGGAGCGAGTATTCGGTAAAACTAAAAATTGCGATCCGCAAAAGACGGTGACACGTGCAGAAGCCGCAGTTTGCGTTTACCAGTTACAGGGTGGCTCTAACGCTTACACAGGTGCAGACCCGCAAGGCGGTCAGTAAAACCGTTCTATCTAGAGTCGGTCAGCCGCTTTGCTAGTCAAATCTTTCAAAACAGATATTGCTTTTGCGCTGCGTCCGAAGAAAGTAGATGTACTCAAATAGACGTTGTTTTTAAGCACATGAGCCGAACTGCCACAGCAAAAGCCTTCACCACCCGTGATGGCAAGGGTTTCAATCTTACCGGTTGGTTGAGACTTGGTCTGCTTATACAAGTTAGCCACTGTCATGCCCGTGGCCTTCAAGGTCGGCGCGATATCAGCGTCGCTGCGTAGGGTCAGGGAAAAAGTCTTAATTGGCAAGCTACTAGTAGAATAGGTGGCCTGTGTTCCTCCTAACGGTGGACTGTTTTTCACCACATCTGGTTCACTGACAGTCGCGCCAAGGGCCGCTTCGACCTCACTTTTTAACAGTAATTTAGTGACATCAGCCTTCGCCAGTGCAACACTGCCACTAGACAATGCCAGCGAAAGGGCCAGCGAGATTGCCAGTGAAAGCGGCAGAGACGACGCCATCGAAAGCTTCATTATTTATCTAGCCTCCTATCTATTAAGATCAAAAATTATAGCAAAGGCTAGAAATCAGCCATTTGCTTGAAAGCGTCACTATTCGCTTCTTTTCTATCTTTAGCGGCTAGGTCATGCTGCCCCAACTTGTC
The DNA here is from genome assembly GCA_943367505.1 of Flavobacterium psychrophilum. Lineage (GTDB taxonomy): Bacteria > Cyanobacteriota > Vampirovibrionia > Obscuribacterales > Obscuribacteraceae. Next base: position 5,106 of record CALRJJ020000171.1, read on the forward strand.
GTAGCATTGAGCCCGCAGGGCGCGTATACGGCCGAGACTAACGTCACTGGGCGGCTTGGCAGCAAAATTTAAGTCAGAGACAGCTTTTAAGTAAGAACCAGCTTTATAGTAGACGGACGCACGAAAGAAATAAGACCAAAGCTCTTTTGGATTTGCCTTAATTGAACGGGTATATTCCCCTATGGCATGAGCATTATCACCCTTCTGGGCATACCAGGCCGCTCGATCTTGAAACCATTGCGAGCTACACTTGCCACCACTGAGAGCTATGCCCTTTGCTGATTCACGCAGTGCTAAATCTACTTTACCTTGTTCACCGTAGACTCTTGCTCTTTGAAAATAAGCCTCTGCCATACTTGGGTCTAGCGAGATTGTTTTATCAAGATCAAGTTCTGCCTGCTCTATTTCTTCCAGCGAAAAGTGCACAAAACCTCGCTGAAAATAAGCTTGCGCTGATTTAGGATCGAGTTCTATAGCCCGGTCCAAGTACGGTAAAGCCTTTCTGTGGTTGTTCTTTGCAATCAAGCTATTAGCCATTCGCAAAGATTCACTAGCTCGGCTCAGAGGTACCGCAGTGCCAGGCGAGCATGACAATAGAAGCAGCAGAGCAAAGATTGTAAGTGCAGGGCTGAGACTTGTTGTATGTAAAGCTATACAGGTAGGTCTGCGCATACATAAACTCCAGCAACAGCAACTAACCCTGAGAGTGTCCGAACAGAGCACCGCACAGGCCCAATAATATAATGACAAAGGCAATAACACTAATGGCGATACCACCTAGAACCAGGCCAATTACGCCGCCAGTGAACATAATGACGCTGCCGAAACTCCAGTTTGAGCCGGCCTTCAACTTGCTAAAGCCTGAGAACAAGGCGTAAAAGACACCAATTGGTATCCAAAAGAATTGCAGCATTAGAACCATAGACATGGCCGACTGTAGCGACTTTGTCGTCAGCGAAAATATCAGCACTAAAACCAAATTGAGCAAAAGCACCATCTCGATGCATTGCAACAGGCGATCACTGCTTTCAACTTCAGTGCGAACTTCACTATTAGCTGGGATGACACCAACTTGATACAACTCTTGACCGGCTGTGAGCAACTGACCAATTTTGTCTCTAGCCGCTTGCAGTAGCTTCTCAGACTGACCGATATTGACCATAGGAATAATTACATAGTGCATTTCTAGGCGCAAAGCGTCGCCTATTTGCGAAAAGACCAGCTCAAGGGTCAAATGCCGCTTCACTTCAAAGGCATTGCCGAAACCCATGGTGGCATGAATGCGCTTAGCCTCTTTATCAGGCTCAACTTGCCAGTCGAAGCCGGGCTTTGATGAAGCCTCCAGGGCTTGGAGAACCAGCTCCCAAGCACTCTCGAAGGAGCGAGCACATTCAACATAGTGGCCTTCCAATAGGCTCATTTTGCTCTAACCACCACCGCGAGCAACAAATGACAAACCAGTGCAAAGGCCCCATAGAATAATAGGACAAACAATGGCCGAAATAAGCATGCCCCCGCCAAAGGCTAGAGAACCGAGCCAGAGTCTTTCTAAAGGCTTAATGGCTATTCCCTTGACTGTCTGCGTTCGAGTCAGCGACCTATAGAAGCTCGTTATAATACCCACTGGCACCCAGAGAACCTGCAGGCAAATAACTATCCCACCAGCTGCAGCAATTCCCATGGTAAAAGCCAGCAAAGTAAATAGGGCAACATTGCCCACAAGAACAAACTCGAAGCCCTTGATTAAACTAGTACTGGCCGCCGATTCTAGTTGCAGAGCCGTGGATGCAGATTTATAGGCAGTCAATTTTGAGGCAAAAGCCAGTTCGATTTGTTCTCTAAATCTTTGAAATATAGCCAATGCCGGTTCAATATTGCGCAGGGGCACGACCATGTAATGCAAGTCAAGGCGGCCTTTCTCAGCTCCTTCAGAAAACACCAGCTGCAAAATCAACTGTCTTTGGATCTGAAAAGCATTGCCTATTTCACCTGTGGCAGTAATGCGCTTAGCTTCTTTGTCGTCTTCAATTCTCCACTCGAAGCCCGGCTGAGATGAATTAGTGAGGCACTGCTGCACCAGCTCCCAGGCCTGGTCAAAAGACTGATCAAATTCGAGATAATGACTATCAAGTAAGCTCATATCTTTTGCTCAACCTGGTGTTTTGAAAGTGCTTTGACGTCAAGATTGCTGCGATAGAACATATTATAAGTATCGAAGGGAATTATCCGCCCGTCAGGATGAACAATGTGCACGCAGGTGCGCTTTACCGACCTGACGTCAAAATTGTATTTATCCAAAAATTCCATGATGATTATGCGAAAAATATTCTTGTAGGAAAGCTCAGAGGGAAACTCTAGCTTGGGAAGGCAACACAAGAGGTCACCAATGGCATGGGAGACCGTGCCGGTGGTTTTACCGAGGGAAAACAATTCAAATATTTTGGCTCGGACAGCAGGATCTGATTCATACTGAATGGTATTGCCAGCTTCTTTGAGCAATACGTCAGAACCAATCACCCCAGATAAGGGCACCACTTTATCGTCTATTTTTATGGCATAGGCCATAGCGATGCAGTCTGGGTGGCAAGGTACAGGAATAATGTCATCATCACTAAAAACTTTTGACTGCTGCAAAATCTTTTGTCTAACTTCCGCTAAAGTCAGCCTATCAGCAGGGTCAAAGCCTAAGACCCGCCCCTCTGCTTGTATAGGTTGAAAGGTCACCCCTCTGACACAGGGCTGCTTCAAAGCAAAGTCAATAATCTCGCCAATCTCATCATCATTGAGCCCGCGGGCCAAAGTTACAACCAGAGTCGTGGCAATATCAAATTCGTTAAGATGAGCCAGGGCCTTTTGCCGAACAGCAGTTAAGTCTTCACCACGTAACTCTGTATAGGTCTCTGTGCGCAAGCCGTCAAACTGGAGATAGACCTCAAAGCCTGGCATATATGTAGCTAAACGAGCACAAAAATCGCGATCACGTGCAATTCTCACACCATTGGTATTGACCATTAAATGGCGAATGGGCTTGCTTCTGGCTAGATCAAGAATGTCAAAAAATTGGGGATGAATAGTTGGTTCACCGCCACTAATCTGCACCACATCTGGTTCACCCTCATTCTTCACAAGTTCGTCCAGCATAAAATCAATTAGTTCTAGTGAGCGATGAGCACCGGCATTGGGGCCTGATTCGGCGTAGCAGACCGGACATTCCAGATTACACTTGTCAGTCACTTCAATTAACGTCAAACAGCTATGCTGCTCGTGATCAGGACACAAACCACAGTCGTAGGGGCAACCAAACTTAGTCTCAGTATTGAAGCGCAAAGGCAGCTGCCCCGGCTTCAAGAAACTGCGTGAAAGCTTGAAATATTCTATATCTGTAGAGATTAAGACCTTTTCGCGACCGTGCTTGAGACAGTTTTTTAAGAGATAGACCCGTTCGTCCTGAAAAACAATTTTTGCCTCAATTTTTTCTAGACATGTAGAACAAACACTATTGGTTAGTTCAAAGAAGATATAAGGGCGGTCTGCCGTTTTCATTGAACAGCTCCTTGTGCAGTTTTCGGTCGGAGC
>CALRJJ020000172.1:0-8593 GCA_943367505.1 Flavobacterium psychrophilum
CCAAACCAGAACCAAAGATTGCCGAGCATATTCTTTATGCCAAGCCATTCTCCGCCGATGCTTCCCACGGCAACAATGAGAATAGCCACGAAGAGAGCCTTAACTAACCAATGCTGCCCTTTTGGTTCATGACGCGATAGCATTGGCGCCATGAACATTCCGGCCGCTAACCAGGCTGTGGCTATCCAAAAAATTGACAACTGCAAATGCCAACTGCGCGTGATGCTATAGGGAAAGATACTGCGTATATCAAAGCCGTAGAAGCCATTCTCAACAATATAGTGCGCCGTAACGACGCCAAAGAAAGTCTGAAAAAGAAACAGCAAGACTACAACGGTAAAGTAGGGATAAAGAGAAGTCTGTGAACGATAGGGCTGATAAGACCTGACGTTATCTACCATACCCTTGCCGTCGGGAGCCCAGCCTAAGCCGGGAAAAGCACTGAGAAGGAATTGCGTCAGCCCAATACCACCAACTAGCATCACCAGGCTCATGGCACTCCAAAAGAAGATCTGCCAATTGGGGCCATTGCCGACAAGCTTGTCTGGAGGCCAATTATTTGTATAGGTGTAGTCTTTGCCAGGCCGATTGGTGTTGCAAACCCAGGCCCCCCATGCAAAAAAGCGACTGAGTTGAAGACGCTCATTAGAGTCAGCAATGTAGTTAGTCGGCAACGGTAATCTGCGACCAACACCAAATTCGGTATCATAATAAGGTGCCAACTGGCGATAGGCTTCGGTTTGACCGTCAGTAAATGTCAAAGTCTTTGCTTGCTCGTCGTAGCGATTAACTTTCTGCTCTTTTTGCAAAGTGCTCTCTAGATCGCCACGCAAACCATCCTCTAGCTCAGCATAGGGCTTATGAAAGCGCTTTTGAGCCATTTGCTGCAAGGCGATTTCGCCTTCGCGATGGAGATAATCAGCAGAAAAATCTGGGCCGTTGTATGCACCATGGCCAAAGAAAGAACCAACATCCATCAAACCGTATTTTTGAAAAACAGCTTGGCCAGCTAGTATGTCGCTACCAGTAAACAGCACATTACCGCTCGAATCAACCACTCTATCTGGTATCGGCGGCGCTTGATTAGTAGTTTCATGCCCCATAAAAATCAGGGTGGAAAAACCAGCGATCAGGACGAAAAGCACAGACAGCTTCCATCTCCAAGACATAGACAAGTCCTCTTGTTTTGGGTCGCCAGTAAGTGAGGGCTCCATGCTAGCACTCCCTCACTTACTTATGTGCTACTTTTTAGTCAATTAGGCAGTTGCGACATTTCGTTCAAGCCACGGTTGATTGTCATTTTTGCGAAAACCATTGGGCTCATAACCAGTTTCAGCTAGCTCATCTTTATAGGCAGCGGGATTATCCGCAGCTTCGATCATGGTCTTGGCGACAACTCCAATAGCAGCTTTCCAAGTCTCTTGCATCGGCTCAGTCCACTGGCCTTCTTTACTGAGATGTTCAGAGAGAACAGCCAAGAGATTTTCACCAACAGCACCATAGTGAGCATTCTCTGTTTTATATTTTAAATGCCTAATGCCCATAGCATGCAAGTAAGGCAGAAGTCTTCCAGGTTGCTCGACTCCAGCGACAATGGCGCCCAATGAAGCAACTAGTTTTTTGTGCTGTTCTTCTGGCGGCGTGTGGAAAAGTGGTATCACCGCCGGATACTTTTCAAAAAGTCTTTTGTAGAAAGCCATACCGAGTGCTGTGGCACCGCCATTCTCGACCTTAACGCGCTCAAAAGTCTCCCGCAACAGCGCAACATTCAAAGACATGATTAAACTCCTGTTTTAGTGTTAACAAATAACTGTAAATCGCGCATGAGAGCATCTAAATCGTCTATGTGACACATGCTGTCGCAAATACCAAGTTCGGTATCTAAAATACTTTCATCGCATTGAGTTGGAACGCTCACGCCGTGTTCTTCGAATACCACCACGGCACCTGGATATGCCTCAAGAATGTCTTTAACAGTGGTTTCTTCTGTAATCGTCATCACCATGGTCGTACCGTCCTTTTTAACAGTGCACTAAGGCTTCAGCCTTAATTGCCAGGGGAAAGAGAATGGAGTTCTCTTTATGAATATGAACCCGCAGATCTTGGTCAAGATGTGCAAGCCCGGCAAGCAAAGCCTGCCAACTGGCACAAGCACCTTCTGGTGCTATGTACTGATCAGTTAGCTGACGCAACTGCATCAAAGCAGCGCCGGCATCATCGTGTTCAGATTCAAGGCAACTAACCGGTTTAGCCACCGTAGAAAAAGGTGCACCGTAAACTCCCTTTCCCTGATCAAGCAAGCGCATAAAGGGGAACAGCACCAATTCCTCTTTGGCGGTATGCTCCAAGATTTCGCTACTCATTGCCGAGAATATGGCGGCCACTTCAAGCAACTTGGGCTGACGCGCGCCATGCACTTTGGCGACCTTATCGGCAAGAGCCTGAAGGCGAGGCAACTCATTTTTCAAATAGAGATGATGAGTCTGTTCTATATGATCAGCTAGCTCAGTCAAACTAGCCTTAAGCCAATTCTGACCACCCTGGTCAACTACAATCGCAGCATCGTTATCAACAAGAGCAGCTATAACAGTATCAAGGGCAATACCACCCTGCTCGCAAGCAGCAGTAAGTGTCTGCTTCCCGCCGCAACAATAGTCAATGCCAAAATGGTCAAAGACTGCGGCACGCAGTGGCTGCTCAGCAACCAAGATGCCTACCGTTTCAGTTCTAAAATCTTCCATGACAGCCACCCGTGGTCTCTCGACCACCATTTTCTAAGCCCAAAAATCAAACAATCTAGTTACTACTTGCAGGTATGAGCAGGCGCAACCTTCGTACCCGTCGTAACCTTTGTTGCCTCATACACTGGCAGGCTGACGCAAGAGCAAGACTGGAAGTATTCCTTAGCAGCAGCACAATCAGGACAATGCCAACTGTCTGGCAAGCTATCAAACTTAGTTCCGGGCTCTATGCCAGCTTCTGGCAATCCTTGAGCCTCTTCCAAAATATAATTACATAATGTGCAAATGAATTTCATGACCCGATCCTCCGTTAAAAATACAGTTTTTCGTTAACAAAATTCCTATTAACATCAAATGTACCTTTATGTCCATAATAGCACTTCAGGGCCCTCTGTCAAGCTCGCAAACGCCCGTAGCATGGTAATGTGTATATAAAGGTACTTTTGGTTTCGAAGAGGCCGCCATGATTTCACAAACTTCTGAATACGCCCTTAGAGCGATGGTTTTCCTCTCCATGCAAAATTCGGCCGCCACCGGACAAGGCATCGCCGAGGTGACAAAAGTGCCACCAGGTTACCTCAGCAAAATCATGCAGCAGCTAGTCAAAAGCAAGCTGGTAAATTCTCAACGCGGCATAGGCGGTGGCTTTGTCTTAGCGAGAACACCAGCAGAAATATCAATCCTGGATGTCGTTAATGCAGTCGATCCGATAGACAAAATTACGACCTGCCCTCTCGATATCAAATCGCATGGTCTCAATCTTTGCCCTCTACACAAGAGACTCTCTACAGCAATTGCTCAAGTTGAAAAAGCTTTTGCTGAATCATATTTGAGCGAACTGGTATCAGAATCTCAAAGCCCTTTGTGCACAAGCGTTCCACTTACTCCCAATCAAAGCTTGTGTCAGTAATTTTTTACGGAACAAAAGAATCATACAGAAGTCTTACTTGACACGGGTCGAACTTGCACGCATCCTAAAAAGAGAAGCCCCGGCTTACCAGTTGGAGGGTACGACCATCGAAGCTTTTGACCTACTCGAATATCAAAAACGGGCCCGCGAAACCTGCTGCCCTAAGACACTTTTTCAACTTTGGGAAGATGTCTGCCGCCGCTATGATCAGCATGAAATTGGTGAGTACCAATTTGAAGAAATGAAAGCTGTGATTTGGCCAAACCTAACTGCTCTTGCTTCGCTCCGTCGCGCCATAAACGACAGTGACAACGATGTGCGCCGCAACGACGACAACCAGCGCAAGCGGGCCTAGTTCAAACATACTTAGTTCAACCATAATTAGTTCAATCTTACAGTGGCTCTAGCCCCTGCCAAAATTTCAGGCAAAACTCTAACGGGCTCGCTGGGCAAGTCCATAAGCTATCGCACCAGTGATACAAGATTCCTAAGTTTTGTGCTAGCTTATCTATTGGCAGTCAATTACTAGTCATTGATTGGCCACCCAGTCAAGCAGGTTCGGTGTGGACAAATCGAGGCGGTCACCAGCTTTTTATAGACCAACAGCATTGGTTCTTTCTGTTGCCCTGAGCCTGGCAATTGCCGGCGAAAGGGTTCAGGCCTCCGACTGGATTGACGGCGATGTTGATGAAATTCCCTTGAACAAAGCCAGGACAAGGCGCCCCCCGGTCACACCGGTGCCAGACGAAAGCTATGTAGACGATCGCAGCGTCCAACCAGCCCGAATGAGACAATTACGGGGCAACCGCGACCAGGGTGACGAGCAGACTGACTCAGCGGCTGAGCAAAACTCGGGTCGAGGTAGCAGAGATGACGACAATTCAGCTCTCGACATCACGCCACCAGCACCGGTACTAAAAGTTAACAGCAATGGCACCATGCGCATCACTGGCGGTGTCAGTTCTGCGACAATGCGCGCCAGCGCCAGGCAACGGCCAAACCGCGGCTTAGATGGTATGGCTGCTCAATTTTTACAACAAGCCCCCTACCTTGACCAGGCAAAAACTGCCACTGTCCAACCAGCGCTTTTCAAAGCCTGGCTCGAGCGCTCACACCCTGGCCAGAGTGCGCAATTTACTAAGACAACAGTGGTTGAAGTCAAAGGGAAATGGGACGATTGCGGCCATATTTTGCGCAATTTTGGCCTCCCTTCTACAAAAATCACCCAAGATAAACTGCCACAGACAGATTTATCCGGCAGCAAAATATTGGTGATCAACTGCGGTTGCGAGTTGAGCGAAGCTTCAATCCAATGCGTCCGTCAATTTGTTGCCAAAGGTGGCTATCTCCTGAGCACCGACTGGGCCCTTGATTCGTGCTTAAAAAAAGCCTTTCCTGGTTACGTTGAATGGAATGGCTGTGACACAGAAGATAGAGTGGTTGATGCCGTTGTCGTGGATCAAGACCCAATTTTACTAGCGGGCGTGCCCCACGTGGCGCACTGGAAGCTGGAAGATAAAAGTCAAATCGTCAGAGTGATCCGAGGCAAATCAGTACAAGTACTGGCCCGCAGTCGCGATCTTATGCGCCTAGACGCGGATCAACTCGGCATATTAGCCCTGAGCTTTCCTTTTGGCGAAGGACGCGTACTGCACCTGGTTGGTCACTTCGACAACAATGCCAATCTATCATTCAACACCGCCCTGCCCGACCCAGCACCTATAATTGGCATCGGCTTGCGTCAGGCAATCGCCACCAACTTCATAATGGCGGCTTTACACGGCGATTTCGCCGCAGAAAGCGCCTCCAGTGGGGAAAACCCCCAAGTCAAGTATTAAATTAAGCCAATGGCTGCCCAATTAACGCCAATATCGGGTACATACAATAGAGAGCGTTGACTATTGAATTTTCGCCGTCCAGATGACTGCTGAATTTTTCAATCTTTATTTTTGACCGGGAGAGCAACCATGAGCGCACTGGAACATTCAGGATCTGCAGACAACTTTCAACACAGTAACGAGCAGATTAGCCAGGCTCAACTCAGCCCTGAGCACTATCAAGCTGGTCGCGAAAACCGCCCGGCTCAAGGCAATGAAGCTTTCGATGCGATTTCAAGCACAGTCAATGGCAAAGAACGGCCAGTAGAGGCCGTAGCCGCTTCCACACTAGGGGCATTCGCCACCATCGAAGGGCGCAATGAGCCAATAACAGCTGCCGGGCTAAAAAATATTGCCAACCTGATGGAGTGCAACAATGATGTTCTTGGCGCCCACGGCCTGACCAAGAATCAATCCACCATTCCCCAGGCCGCCCTTGACCGCTTCAGCGGCTTCCTCACTCTGCAAGCAGAGAATCATCCATCACCTGGCGCCAAAGAGGCGATTTACGCCGTAATTGACCGCTACTTCAAGCCTGCCCAAGCTTAGAATCTATTGCTATTTTTATTTGGCTTCGTCGGCGTCGTTTAACGACCAATCGTAGGGCAAGTAGTCGAGTACGAGCTTATCTTGCGAACGAAACTTAGCTATAACATCACGCTCGTCCGTTGGCACATAGAAGCTGACGTATGAAGCGATGATGTCTTCATCCATTGGTGGCGGGAAAGTGCGCTTGGCATAACCAGCCTTAGCAGCAAAATCGAGAGTAAACCAGCTAAAGATCTTATTGACTCGAATTACACCAGTACGCGGATTAACAGTGAGATTCTTGGGGTTAGCAAAGAAGTCTTGGGTGCACTGATCAAGGCGTTTATCGAGGTCCTCAGCCACAAAGGGCTGTGGTGAAAGCTTGGCACAACTTCTGGAAGCACATACCACAGCGAAATGCAGCCTTGGATCGGGTAACTCATGGCGCAATCTTTCATGTTCTATTTCGTAGAGCGTGACAGGGGCTCCCATTATTTTGAACTTACCGTTTTCCCACTCACCAGGTATTTGCCTAAAGCTACTAGGCGGATACTGCGACTGGCTGCCCTTAATTGGATAGTTGTCCAGTACTACTTTTATGGTGATGGCATTGTAAGCATTGAGCCAAAACGCCTTTTTCTGCTCAGTGGAAAAGCGCTCATATTCTTGCTTTGGCAAATCAGCAAGACTTTGTAAAAACTGATCAAGACCGGCCGGATCTTCCTTCCAGCGCTTGTAGTGAACGTTGCCATTCTCCAAATATTTACTCAGCTCGCGCCCAAAGAGAGCATAGGTCTGATCAAATCCACTAGCGGCGGGCCGATTGACCTCATTAGCAGCGGCACTAGCCGGCAACGTGGTAATTGCTGGTAAACAAATAAAAGATAAGCCAATAAACTGACTGACGAGCAGGCCAAAGCCAGCGGCCACTGGTAAAAATGACTTAAGTAGAAATGACTTAGTTAGAAGTCGTGGGTTCACAGTTCCTCAATGACGGCGGTCAGAATTAACAGCAACCGTCCCTAAGTATATTAGATCCACTTAGGGCATTCCATCGCTCAGTAATTTAGCAATTCATCTAGCCACTGTTTTACTGGCCCGCTCAAATAAGCGTTTGAGGGCCGCGACATCATAAGCAGGAGTGGAACAGCGACCGTTGCCACAGAGAAATGCTGCGGCCTTGGGCAGCTGTGGTAGCTCCAGGGCAGTGTTAGGCAAGGGCCCTTCTTTTGCATCGAACCACTCCACCCGCATATACGGGGCAGGCAAGGCAGCAGCAGCGGCAAAAAGCTCTTTTGCCTGGGCATCGGCCTTTGAGCCAACAATGGTTATGTGTATCGGCTCAGCTAACAACTCTTGATCGGCTAAAAGAATTCCCGCCACAAATATTTTGCGGCGCCGAGCGGTCTCAGGCAGAGCAAGAAAAGCCAGGGCTTGCTCCGCCAGCGCTCTGTACTTCTTCTCACCAGTATATTGATAGAGCAAATTGGCACAGCGAGCCAACTCTACGTTCTCGTCGATGGTCGTGCTGGCAATAGACTGCTTAAACTCACTATCAATAAAATTAGCAGTCAGCTCGGCCTGGCTTAGCCATTTGCGCTCGCCTGTGGCTCGGTAGAGCGAGAGAAAAGCTCTCGCCATTGCCAGGCTATCACCAAGAAATGGTCCAGCCTTATCACTTTCGCCGTGCCTGAAACCGAGCTGAGCAGCCGCACTGAGCTTTAACTGACGATTAGCCATAACCCAGTGCGCTGTGGTTATGGCTCGATCGAGATACTGCTTATCGCCACTGGCTAGATACAGCTCAACCATGGCATTAATAGCCCAACCATTCTCGCGAGCATAGCAATGCTTATCGATACGAGGGAGGCCCTGCTTCAGCCTGGCAGCAGAATCGAGGGTAAAATACTCACCACTATGAACCCCTGAAACCAAGTCGGCATCTTGACTGGTATAGAAAGCACCGTCGGGAGCGCTCAAGAACTCTTGCAGATAGCGAGCAATGGCCTTCGCCCCCTTGAGATAACGTTCTTCACCATAGAGCCGATAAGCAAGAGCATACAAGCGCATATTCTCGGCTTGAGTTTGCATGATTTTCTCAAAATGAGGATGGGCCCAGTCGCCATCAGTCGAATACTGATAAACCCCTCCAAATGCTGGGTCTAGCAAATTCAACTCGCCATCAAGGGCAGCCATTGCTCTAACTTTCGATTCACTATCACCAGCCAGCCCTTGAACCATGGCATATTCAGCCGAGTCGAAATCAAGAAACTTTTGATACGTCCCCCAGGCACCATATTTAGAGTCATTGCCACTGACATGCTTACCAATCAACTCTTGACGCAACGCAGAAGTCAGTCCATTCTTTCCATTATCGGAGGGGGCGGGAGCGGCAGCAGTAGCTCCAGAAGAAGAAACTTCCTCCGGGCTAGGATCCTTGATGATTGCGCTGAGCAATCGAGCCATTCTTGCAGGATTAATATAGCCAGATCGTTTGACGATTTCACCACCATTTTCGTTGAAAATAATTGTAGCTG
>CALRJJ020000173.1:0-8492 GCA_943367505.1 Flavobacterium psychrophilum
CCAGATCTTTTTTAGAAACTCTATCATCACCAGTTACAAGCTCTTTCACAGCGGTGATGCTTGTATTTTCTGCTACCGAGTCTGAAGACTCACCATTTTCAACCGCGAAATTTTCTAGATCAACGCCTTCAGCGGAGACACGCTCAGCAGTAGACTCTTCAATGTTGGGAGCCAGTCCATTTGGTGCAACTATTGATTCGGCCGACATTGCATGCGCTTGACTGGTCATAACTCGCCCCATATTCATTAAAACTTGGGCTTATTATCACCACAATAAGCGATCTTGTCTAGTTTTTTATAGACAGAAAACGACCCTATATATGGTGCATATAAAACTCTGCAATAAAGCAGTCTTTAGTGCCTACGTTTTGGCTTTAGGGTGGCTGCTGGCTTCTGCACTTCTTCCTTGTCAGAGGGCAGAGGTTTGCTAACAGCAAAGAACTTCTCAAGAACAACCTTCGCCAGCGGTGCACAAGTGCTACCACCGTGACCACCGTGTTCAACAAAGCAAGCAATAGCTATGCGTGGTTTGTCAGCCGGGGCATAACAGGCGAACCAAGCGTGGGTTTTACTTCCAGCTGGTGGAGCCTCTGCCGAACCTGTCTTTCCTGCTACTTCAACATCACCGAGCTTGGTAGCGCCACCGGTGCCGCTTGCAACCACGGCTTTTAAACCATCAAGCACAACTTTAAGATAGACAGGGTTGGTTTTGACTGTCTCACACTTCGGTGAAGGAATCTGCCTGTCGGCAATTTTCATGACCAGGTGCAAATTCGGCACCTTACCCTTCATGCCTAGACCAGCGAAGATGCGAGCGGCCTGAGCTGGAGTGACCTGCACATAGGTCTGGCCAATAGACATGTGAAGGGTATTGCCGGGATACCATTTCTCATGATAAACCCGCTCTTTCCACTCTGAATCAGGCACAAGACCCTTGCCTTCATGGCGCAACTCAAGACCAGTAGGCCGACCAGCACCAAATTTCACAGCCCATTCTTTGATTTGCTCAGGCTTCATTTTCAGTGCCATTTGATAGAAGGCTGAATCTCGAGACCAGGCAAGGCACTTAACCAGATCAAATAAGCCGGTAGTGCCAGTCCAGTCGCCGAAGAAGAATCCACCCAAGGAAATACCGCCAGAAACATGGAGCTTGGTATCAGGCTTAACGGCACCAACCTGCAGGGCAGCTAAAAGGGTCAAAGCCTTCCAAATTGAACCTGGCGGATAACCAGATAGAGCCCGATTGAAGAGCGGGTGATCTGGGGCGTTAATGCGCTTCCACACCGCCGGAGTAATGCGTTTCGTAAAAACGTTTGGGTCATAACTCGGTCTTGATACCATCGCCAGAACTTCACCGTTTTGAGGATCGATGGCCACAATTGCTCCGGAACGAGCACCAAGCGCTTCATAAGCAGCCTTTTGCAAATCAAGGTCGATGGAAACTACTATTGGTTTGCCCGGTATAGACTCCTTGGTAATCTGGGGCTTTGATGTAGCAGCCGAAAGTGAATTACCCATGGCATTGACGCGCACACGCTGCTCGCCATCAACACCCCGCAGCTGATCATCATAAAGACGCTCAATGCCGTCTTGACCAACCACATCACCCATCTTGCGATCGGGTCGGCGGTCTAACTGCGCCTGAGAAATCGAACCGCAGTAGCCGAGCACATGAGCGGTTACCTCGGCATTGGGATAGCTGCGGCTGATGTCCGGCAGAATATCAATACCAGGCAAGAACAGCTTGTTCTCAAAGAAGCGAGCCACCGTGGTCATATCAACATCATGATCAATTACCACAGGCAAAACCGAACCGGATACCTTGGCCTTAAGCAACTCTTCTAAGATTTTGGGCTCAGGCATGTCGATTACTTTGGCCAGCCGAGCAGACAAATCTTTGACATTATCGAGTTGAGCCGGAATGGCAATCATCGATAGCGACTGTTTATTGGTGGCTAGCAAATTGCCGTGACGGTCATAGATGTTGCCCCGTGGGGCTCGCAAGAAAGTAACCCGTGTAGAATTTTCTACAGCCTGGTTTTTGTAGTAGCCATTTTGAAGAATCTGTAGCCAAACGAGACGAGCAACAAGCGCCCCCATCGCCAATACGATAATCAGCGACAAGACAAACATCTTTGGGCGCATGTCTCGGCTGGCAGCGGCACTGCCACTATCAGTATTGATAAAAGTGCGATCTCCGCTCATTACCACTAAAAAACTGTCCTCACGACTAATAGACTCTACTCAGTGGACATATGACGCCAGCGGGAGAATTCGAACCAGCCTCGCATGGGAAAGAATAAAACCGGGGCAATTAAGGCATTTAAAAGGGCTTCGGGAAAACTGATCATTACCAGGTGGCTAAATACTTCGTGCCTACCCATTAATGATAATTGCACAGCCATTAGTATTTCGCCAAGAAAACTTAGTAGCAAAACCAAGGGAATGCAGAGAAAAGCGGCTTGGTTGAAGTTTTTCAATGAGAAATAACCAGCCGTCCAGCCAATAATGGGATAAGCAAAAGGATAGGCGGGAATCACCGACGAAGCCAGGGCCGCGAAAAATGCACCAATAATGGCTCCTGATGGAGATCCGGAAAGCAGCTGGCGCACCAGAATTGCAGGCAAGGTCGAGACTCGCAATTCATCGTTGGTTGGCTTAGGCATAGGAGAACCAAATGTGACGCCCCAAACAATGATCATGGTCAAAGGCAAATTACAAAGTACATCGCCAAAACGAAACTTGCTCAGCAAGGCCAGCTGAATCAACCAAACCATAAGCACAAGAACGGCTGCTATGCTTATTTCACCCAAGCGTTTGCGACTTCGCACCGAACCTAAGATCATGGCTTTCCTCCCTAATTCTCTAAGGGAGGAAGAACTAGAACTTGACTGATGTCATAGCAGTTCTCCGACAACTTCACGTCAATCTGCATTGAAGCACCATTAGCATCACGCCTGACAGCAGCCACAGTGCCAACTGGATGGTTATCGGGGAATATGCCTGCTTTTCCTAGAGTGACAACTTTATCGCCCACATCTACATTAGTGCCAATAGGTACATAGTCTATGCGGGCCAAATTTTGATAGTTTCCGACCAGAGTTCCGGTTAATCCCAACTTCGAAATCAAGACCCCTTCTTTCTGTTCAGGATCTGTAGCTAACCGCACCACACTGTCGTGTTCAGAGACACGAACAACCTGGCCCACTACTCCAGAAATTGAAATTACGGCCGAGCCGACGGTGATTTTGTCAGCCGAGCCTTTATCAATAACCACTTGCTCAAACCAGTTATCAGGATTGCGGGCCACAACTTCAGCTGAAACTGTTACACGGCCTGCCTTTGATTTCAGACCAAGCAGACTTCTCAATCGGCTGGTATCACGCGATTCTTGTTTAAGACGTGCCAATTCAAGCTCATTTTGAGCCAGTTTACTCTCTAGTGAGCGAATGCGAGTTGAGGCGTTGAGTAACTGCTCCGCTAAATTTTTAGTCGAAACAAATTGATATTCGCCCTTCGCATAGATAGACGAGAACCAACTAGACACAGACAGAGCCATACCGCTCACCGGCACCGCCACCATTAAAACTAACATGATCAAGAAGAGATACTCAGCAACCGACTGAGATTGAGCCTCTAGATCAGACTCATTTCTAACAGCCACGATCTCTCCTCTAAATCAAATCTAAATCTACTTGTGACACATGCACTGTTCTAGAACGCGCCGGTAGGTTGGATCTGTGAGCATTTTGCCGGTACCGATCGCAACAGAAGAAAGGGGATCATCAGCAACAAATACTGGAACTTCAGTCTCGCTCGAAATCAACTCATCCAGACCTTGCAATAAGGCACCACCACCGGTGAGGACAATACCGCGATTAAAAATATCAGCGGCCAGCTCTGGTGGGGTTCTTTCTAAAGTGCGCTTCACTGCTTCGACAATCGACCATAACGGCTCTTGCATTGCTTCTCTAACTTCACCACGACTGATGGTAATGGTTCGAGGCATGCCGTTCAACAAGCTCAAGCCGCGCACATCAATTTTGTCGTTGTCTTTAGTTTTAAAAGCTGAACCCAAACGAAACTTGATCTCTTCCGCCGTGCGATCACCGATAGCCAGACTGTGTACTTTCTTCAAATAGAAAATAATGCTGTCATTGAGTTCATCACCAGCGATACGAATAGATTCATTGACGACAATACCAGACAAACTAATAACAGCTACTTCAGTAGTGCCACCACCGATATCGACAATCATTGAACCAGTCGGCTCAACCACAGGCAAAGAAGCACCAATAGCAGCGGCCATTGGTTCTTCTGGTAGATAAATGAGATTAGCGCGGGCGTTTTCGGCCACTGACTTAATAGCAATGCGCTCTACTGATGTCACACCAGAGGGTACGCCAATCGCCATATCAGGATTCTTGATTCCGCCAGAGCCGGTCACTCGCTCAACAAACTTTTTGAGCATGATTTTGGCGTACTCAAGATCGGCGACAACGCCATCTTTAAGCGGTCTTATGGCCCGAATTCCCTGGGGTGTGCGGCCAATCATGGCCCGCGCCTCTTCCCCAACCCAACGCACTAAATTGGTATTTTCATCGACGGCAACCACGGATGGTTCGCGCAGAACAACACCTTTGTCATGCACATATATGAGCGTGTTGGCTGTGCCGAGGTCAATACCTAAAGCCGTGCCGAAAAAACTCTTGAACCAGACCACTGATACTCCAGAATAACAAGTGTATATGTAACGAAAGCCGACTAGTATTAGAGCCTTAGTTTAACACTATTTGGCCTTCTTGGCTCTATAACCAAGTATGGCCGAGCGCAGTAAAGTCATCTCTGAGCCGTCGTCTTGCTTGATGTGAAAGGCTTCTTCGTCGAACCAGCGCAGCGCACCAGTATATTTACTGCCTTTACCGTCAAGGGAGAGAAATTCAAGCACAGTTTGCTCGCGAATAAAGCGCTGCAGCTCAGCTGTTGTAGGTGTTTTATTGTCTTGGGTAATCGACATTTAGAGCTTAGTCCGTGACATCTCGGCTGACCAATTTACCAGCTCTAGACCCTTGCTCAGATATCTGACCATCCTCGTTTTCAATAGTCTTATGCATATTGACCACATAGCGACGCCCCTTCCAGTTAACCTGGCCACCCGTATGCACTAAATATGCAGAGTGCAGGTAAAGCATGCTCATAGTCATACAACCGAAGGGAGTAAGCAAGAAGTGATACCACTTCAAACCAGCATGATGGCAAGCGGTAAGTCTCTGCCAGAGGGCAAGGACGCTTATCTGCACAACAACGAGAGCAGTCAAGCTATAGAGCGACTGATCGATATCTCCTTTAAACCAAAGAGATACAACATAGGCAAGGAAGAGCCACGGCAGTACAACTACACTGTTGGTGAGAATAATCATCATCACCAAATTAGAAACTTTGCTCTCTATAAATGAATAGAGGTTCTTTGTCCAACCCATCCACATAGATTCAAGATCGGTATACATGCGCACTGAGTAGAGCGTCTTACCGTCTGCCACTTCGATTTTAAAACCTTTCTCTTTGAAAACCCTAGCGATGGCGTGATCTTCAACAATCTCGTCGCGCACACTCTGGTGTCCACCAACTGCTAGATAAGAGCTGCGACGGCAAAGTATATATTGACCATATGCATAAGCACGGGCAGCCGTTGGATCGTTGACTGTGTGGAAAGGATCGCCAATCAAAAAGGAGCTGAGTAGAACCGGCATCACCAGGCGCTCAGAGAAGCTACCAAGCTCTTGCATCGGCACAAATGACATCAAATCAATTTTGTTATCGATGGCATGACTAACCGAATCGCGCAACGAATTGGGGTGATGGTAAGTATCAGCATCAGTAAAAATGAAGAACTCGCCAGAGGCATAACCAACAGCATGAGCTAAGGCATTGCACTTGCCAATCCAACCAGCCGGAGCGTCTTTGCCGCGAACAAATTTGACTCGATTGTCACGCAGAGCAATCGCTTGAATAATATCGCCCGTAGAATCGGTGGAACGATCATCAATCACTACCAGTTCAAAATTTGGATAATCTTGGGCTAAGAGCGACTCGATGCAACGAGCAATCTTGGTTTCTTCGTTTCGAGCGGGAACCAACACTGAGACAAAGGGCAACTCGCGCTCTGCCTTCTTGCTGCTTTCAACTGGCTTCAAAAGCATGTAGTAGGCCAAAGTAAGGCCGTACAAAGCCACAATAAACAATGTGCTGATCAGGAAGACACTAAGTAGCATGTCTAATTAACCACCGTAGTCATAGAATCCCTTGCCGGTTTTCTTGCCCAAATGCCCAGCCGACACCAACTGCTTGATTATAGGGCAGGGTCTGTACTTCGGATCTCCAAACCCTTCCTGCAGTGTCTCAAGAATATGCAAACAAATATCTAGACCAATAAAATCGGCTAGCGCCAGCGGGCCCATGGGGTGATTGTAACCAAGCACCATACCAGTATCGATTTCTTTGGCAGTGGAAAGACCTTCCATCAAAGCAAAAGCTGCCTCATTGATTAAAACCAGACCAAGCCTGGTGGTGATGAAACCGGGAAAATCTTTGGAGCAAATCAAAGTCTTACCAAGTTCTTCGCCAAAAGTTTTCACTTTCTCTAAAGTCTCAGCAGAAGTATCGTAGCCAGGAATCAATTCTACGAGCTTCATGACATGAGCTGGAGAGAAGAAGTGCATGCCAATAAACTGACTAGAGCGCTTAGTGGCGGCAGCAAGACTGGTGATTGAAAGGGATGAAGTATTCGAAGCGAAAATTGCTTCTTTCTTGCAAATATTGTCAAGGCGCTTAAACAAGTCTTTTTTCAGCTCAAGATCTTCGGCAATAGCCTCGATGACAAGATCACTGTGAGCAGCCAATTGTTCCGACTTAGTGGCGTGAATACGCTTCTTCGCATCAATAAATTGGTCAACTGTAAGAAAGCCCTTCTCTACAGAAGTCTTACCAAATTTTTCTATAGTCGCTTCAGCCTTTGCCAGCTGAGCATCAGATATATCGAAGATTTGCACGCTTGCTGAGGTCTTAGAAGCAACCAAAAAGGCTATGGCTGACCCCATGAAACCGCTACCAGCGACAAACACGGTCCCAAATGTACTGGCTCCTGCCATCATGAACTCCCTAAGTGACCTTCAGATCGTACCATCTACATATGGTCCATAATGCTGCAAGCAACACTCTGACAACTGTCACGGCGCTAGGTTCTCAGAGCCGAAACAGGGTAATCAGGAGGAAATCATAAGATCTGCTCATTTTATATAAATGAGTTTAAATCCGGGTCATAGTCAATGAAAGAATATACCTAGGCTATCGACTACTACTTACAAGCCCGTCGGCGTAGTCAAGAGAAGCTCTGGAAAATGTTCACCATCTACTTGGAGAGGCAAATGTTCAAAAAGGTTCTTATTGCCAATCGTGGCGAAATCGCCGTTAGAGTTATTCAAGCCTGCCGTGAATTGGGCTTAGAAACAGTCGCCATATTCTCGGAACCTGATAAAGATGGCAAACACGTACAAATGGCCAGCGAAAGATGGCGCCTCGAAGGCCAACCAGCAAAAGTTTATCTTGATGGTACGCAAATTCTCGACATTGCCAAACGCTCAGGGGCTGATGCCATTCACCCAGGCTACGGCTTCTTAGCAGAAAATGCTGAATTCGCCAGGCAATGCGCCGAAGCGGGAGTGAAATTCATTGGTCCGTCTCCCGATGTAATTCACCGCATGGGTTCAAAAATTGAATCACGACGAGTGATGGAAAAAGCAGGAGTGCCTGTCGTTCCTGGTACGACAGACCCAGTAACAACCACGGCCGAAGTAATGGAACTGGGCAAGAAATATGGCTATCCCATTGCCATTAAAGCGAGTGCTGGTGGTGGCGGTCGCGGCCTGCGTGTAGTACGCAAAGAAGAAGAAGTTGAACAAGCTCTGGCTGGAGCACAGAGAGAAGGAGCCTCATACTTTGGTAGCGCCGAAGTCTATGTTGAAAAATATCTTGATCAGCCCCGCCACATCGAAGTACAAATAATTGCCGATGAACATGGCAATATCGTCCATCTATTTGAGCGGGACTGCTCAAGCCAGAGAAGACACCAGAAGCTCTTAGAAGAAGCCCCAGCTGCAAAACTAGACAAAGACCTGCGCGCTAGACTAACCGCCGCTGCAGTGAAAGCCGCCGCCGCCCTTGGTTATTCCTCAGCCGGCACAGTTGAGTGCATGGTCTCTGGCAAAGAATTTTATTTCCTGGAGGTCAACACTAGAATTCAAGTTGAACACCCAATCAGTGAAATGATTACTGGAATTGACATAGTCAAAGAACAGTTGCTGGTTGCCGCTGGCAACAAATTATCGTTCACCCAAGAAGAAATTATTCCTCGCGGGCACGCCATTGAATGCCGCATCAACGCTGAAGATCCATTCAAAAACTTTATGCCTAGCCCTGGCACTCTTAATCGCTTT
>CALRJJ020000174.1:0-8462 GCA_943367505.1 Flavobacterium psychrophilum
AGTAGTTATTCTCTGCCTCGCCTCTACCGCTGCCGCTGGGGCCACCCCTAGCAGCAAAGCAGAGCCAGCCATAAGCGGCAGGCAGAACACCACAACGGCGCCCAGAGCAAGCAAAACACTGAGTGCCCAAGATCTTCAATTTGGTGAACAGCAGCTCCAGAAGATGCTGGAGGATCGACCACAGTTGGCCAAAATCATGTTTAAGAACGAGCCAATTTGGCCTTGGGCCGTTCGTCAGTTTGCTGGAGAAGCAGCAAACCAACGCATTTACTGGAATTCCAACGAATTAAGCGACAAAGGCTTCGAGTACGACAGCGATCACAGTTACCCTACTAAGGCCAGATTAGGCTGCATTCGCCTGCGAAAAACAGACGAGCACGGCAAGGCGCTGGCGCCTGATCGGTTGTTATCGGCCTTTGTCTTCGAATGCAACAACATAAGAAACGGCCCAGCGTTTCACAGCGTGTACGAGACGTCTCTAACAGGGAGACTATCCAAAGTTCAATTTATTGAACAGAACACAAAAATTGAATTTGAAGCCACCAGAAAAACAGCCGATTTCTACGAGACCGTTTATCTACCTCTGGCAAAAAAGCGCCACTATACAGTTACACCCGGGTACTGGGAAGCAGACACCCCTAAAAACTACACTGATTGGATAGCTCGATACAAAGATCCGGCAAAATATCCGTGGAGCTATTGGGGCAAATATTATGACGAATCAATCGTGCCCTATCTAAAGTCTCTTAAAAATTACAACGCCAGTAAAGCGTCAGGCAAAGCCAAGCCCTAGCCTAATGCTTTGTCTAGTGTGTCTAATGCACAAGATCCCAGGCCAACTCTAAAGCGGCCAGCAAACTATCAACTTCGTCTTCAGTATTGCTGGGGCCAAAACTGACGCGCAACAATCCTTGCTCAACTGTGCCAAGGGTTTGATGGGCCAGCAGTGCGCAATGCAAGCCTGGCCTTGTGGCCATGCCGAAATCTTCATCTAAGTATTGCGCCACTCTATCTGGTGTCAATCTATCAATCACGTGAGAGTCACCAATGCCAACAAAACGCAAGGAGAACACGGGCAAATAGCCATCTAGCACATCCTGCTGAGCCTCGGCAGGCAAATTCAAATTCCAACCGGGGCGACCAATTAGTTCGATTAGTCCGCGCGATGGATGGATAGCCTGATGACTGAGTGAATACTGATTGATCACGGCCAAGCCATGCAAAAAGCGCATTGAAAGAGCTTTTTCATGCAGCCTTATGGTGTCTAATCCGGATGGCAGCCCCTGCACGAACCTTAGCCCTGCCGCTACGCCCCAAGCCAGGTGAACAGCTGGGCTACCAGGCTCTAATCTGTCTGGCAAAGCCTCGGGCATGACAAAACTTTCGGAGCGTGAGCCAGTGCCGCCTCGATGGGGCGGGTTCAAGACTTCACCATCAGCTATATAAAGGAGGCCAATACCAGGTGGTCCCAGCATACTCTTGTGACCAGAGGCCACCCAGAACGACACGGCAGGCTGATCTCGCTCTAAATGCTCGGGCACAACGCCAGCGCTTTGCGCCGCATCTATTAATAGGGGTACGTGATGGCGATTGACCACAGTGGCAACATCGTCTAAATCTAGTATTTGCCCGGTGACATTACTGGCTCTGGTGAAGATACATAGGGCTGGTTTGTGCTTCTCCAGCAAGACATTGAGCTGCACTAAATCAACCAGAGAGGCGATATGTCTGCACTCTGCTCCGCTTGCGGCCACAGCTTTGTCGCTCTTCTGCCAGGGCACCACCACCAGGTTTAATGGCAAAGCTTCAGCCAGGGCCTGAAGTGGCCGCATCACCGCATTATGCTCAAAGGCACTGGTCATAACCGTATCGCCAGCTTTGAGTCGACCAGCACCAACCATGCCATTGAGAACTAAATTAATTGACGCGGTACAACCACTGGTAAAAATCAAACGGCTGCTATCTTGAATGCCAAGATACTGAGCAATTTCATAGCGGCTCTGATACTGCAAAGTTGCCGCCGCAAACGAAAGACTATGGGCGCCGCGGCCAGGGTTGCCGCCGGCACGAAGGGCCGAATCACAAGCCTGATAGACCTCTTCGGGCTTTGGATGAGAAGTAGCAGCGTTGTCAAAGTACGAAATCAAAGCTCACCAGAAACCGCAATCAATCCAGTAAAGGCAGGGTCGACTGTGCCATGCTAGCATTTTATTTCTAGACTAAATTTCTAAAATTGTGGTGAGTTGATAAGTGGTGAGCAAAAAAATTAGAGGCAACCAGGCAACGGCCAGGTCTAGATTTGTCGCTACTAGATTTTTATATGTAGGATTATTGGCAGGCACCATCGCCCTCGGGGCCAATTTGAGCCAATGGCTCAGCTGCAATGCCGCGCCAGCAGTCAAAGCTAAAGGCGCCACAGCACAAGCTATTCCAGCTGAAATCAGCCGCCTCTGGCAGGCACCATCGCCACAGTTTGCAGCAGCGGTAGCCAATTTAGCTAGCGATCCAAAAGATATATCGATAGCCAATTTAAGACGTTTTCTCGAAAGCCAAAACTTTACTAGTAACAACACTGAGCGCCTTGTCGCCTCCTACTCACTGGCAAGGCTTCTGGCCAAGAGCAATAATAGCGCCGATCAAAATGAAGCCATTGCTCTCTTTAGTCAGGCTCAAGGGCTGCCACTCTTGCACATCGACTCGCTCTGGCACGCTGCAGAAATTTTGACTAGCCAGGGTGACAACCGAAAAACTCGGGATTTTGTTGAAAAAATATTGCGCGATCCCGCTGCTGATACTGGCGATCAAGCCCGTGCTCTCTATGAGATGGCACAGTCATTCTTGCGCGAGCCTAGCAGCGAGAATAACCAGAAGGCAAAAGATTTACTGCTAACTCTAAAGCAGAAATATGGCGCCACAGAATTTGGTACTGCGTCCAATTACTATTTAGGCCAACTGGCCCTGGGCAATAGTAATAATAGTAGTTCGGCCACTGGCAACAATGGTCTTTCATCTTCAAGCTCTAGCGCTAGCAGCAACTCTAGCGCTGCAAATGATGGCGCTTTCGGCAGCTCTACCGGAAACTCAACTGGCACTTCTAGCTCTGGCGCGAGTGGCGCCACGGCCTTAAGTGCAGGCGAGACAGAGGCTTTAGCCTACTTTTGCGATTACCTCAAAGGCAGTGTTAACGGACGCTTCTCTAGCGATGTAGCAGACAAACTCATGTCTCTCAATGCTAGAGCTGCCACACTGACACCCGCCGACCTTGATCGCATTGGCCTGGTCTACTATCGCAAGAACAATTATGGCAAAGCTCTAGATGCCTTTAACCGCTCCGGCACAAGCAACAATCAGTTTCGCAAGGCCCAGTGCTTAGCAAAACTGCATCGCAAGCCTGAATCGGTAGCAGCCTTGTTAACGGCCATCAGACAGGCACCAGAGGCGGCATATTATGACGACTTTGCTGACGTGGTTACCGGCCCCCTGAGCAGAGCAGAAACCGCTGAGGTATGGAAGCAAATACTTGCTATCAAACCAGTCAAGCTCGATCATGCCCTGTGGAATATCGCTGTGCGAGCCAGTGACACCGATGCCACCCCCTTGTTTCAACGCTTGGTAAAAGAATATCCCACTTCTGAACACGCTCCTGAAGCCACCTGGTGGATGTTCTGGCATCGAACAAAAGTAATTTATCCAGCCGGCCTAGCCAAGAACAAGGCGCAAGCAGAGGCTCTCGCCCTCATGGCTGAAAATGCCGCAGCGCGCTACCCCACCCATCGCTCGGCCGCGCGCTTTCTATTTTGGGCCGGCAAAATTCATGAGCATCTAGGTGACCATGCTAAAGCCAAAGTACTTTACCAACACGCCTATAATCTCTATCCATCAAACTATTATGCATTTCGTGCCCTGGCCCGCTTGGCCTATCACAATGCCCCAGCTGACAAACGTCACGACCGTGGTTGGTCTACAAGTGCACAACGCAATTGCCTCGACAGCTGGAGTTGGCCACAACCGCCCACGCTCTTTAATTTTGACAAAGTTGCTCGTTTTGCGGGGCCTAAAGTAGCTTTGCTGGCAGCAGCGCGACAGTTAGATGAGTGTCAAACAGCACTGGCAGAGGCGGGAGAGGCCAATGAAAGTAATCGCGAAGACATGATTGGTTTTCGCTCATGGCTCTATCTCAGCCAGGGTTTGATCATGGAAGGCATTCGCGCTGCAGGCAAAGACCTAGAGGGCAAGCCTAATCACGCTCCGCTCTGGCAGATAACTTATCCTTGGGCCTACGCCGCCAGAATCAAAGAACAAGGGCAGCTGCGCAAAGTAGACCCCTATTTAATTCACGCCTTAATTCGCGAAGAGTCACGTTACTTCCCCAAAGCGCTCAGCCGCTCACAAGCCATCGGTTTGATGCAGTTACTTCCTGGCACCGCATTTGGTGTAGGCAAACGCATCGGGGTACCTCTTTCTAGCAAAGAAGATGTCTTCATTCCAGACAATAACATCAAGCTGGGGACGGCCTACCTGGAATACACATTGAAGCGCTTTAATGGCAATGCTATGCTGGCTGTAGCTAGCTACAATGGCGGCCCTAACGCAGTCAAGAGTTGGGTTGATAAGTTCAATGCTGCTGGTGGAAAAGATTGGGACTACTTTGTGGAAGAGATTCCGTTTAGAGAAACAAGAGACTATGTACGCAAAGTTTTTGGCAGTTACTTTGTGTATGAAACTCTCTACTAAGGGTATAAGCACTGTAACCACTGAAATATAAGTATGACTATCAATCTCGAGTTCTGTGTCTACGCCGTTTGCGGCCTTTTTGTATTGTTATTCGCCGTTCCTCGCCTTTGGGCGGTGATCGAACTCAATCTCTTGCGCACAATCACCGAGCCCTTGATGGGCAAAATCGCCCACTTGCCTGTGGCCATTCAGAGCAAACAAGAATATAGAACAGCAGCAGCTTCAGTACAAAAAGCTTTGACACGCAGCCACCGTAATTTTAAGTACCATATCAAAGTAATTAATATCGTCGACCCAATTGAGACCTCTATCCGTGTCGAAGGCGTGACTGATATAGCTCTTAGTCGCGTAGCCCAAGTAACAAGCCAGTATAAAGATACGAGCAAGACCACAAAGATCATGATGACTGTGCGTGTTGACGTGACCAAGTACGGTGAAGGCTCAAAAATTGTTTGGCGCTATTTGCCCTCAGATCCTTCGCTCTTTCAATCGCAAACACAAATACACGACCCTAACATTGACTACTTGTTAGCCCGCACAAACTATGTGTTGATGTCACACCTCAAGCCACTGATTACTTAAGCGCAATTTTTGCCGCTATTAGTAATATGCAAAAGCAATAACCAAAAGTAATAACCCAAAGTAATACCAGGGGCGATGGCACAGCTAAATAGTTGCCCTGACCTGACAGTGCTTTCTAAATTGCCAAGAACAACAAGGGACGGCCTTCTGACCGTCCCAGTAATTCTATTATTCGCCAATGAGTTATTAGCCCGTCTAGACTGAGCGCAACTAGCCTAAAGCTGGTTTTTCTTGGCTGCTGTCTTTTTGCTTAGACTGGTTATTGAAGCCCAAAAGCTTGGCAAATGGATTGACCAATGCCTTTTTTTCAACTGAATTATCTGCACCACTATTAGCTGGAGCTGAACTGACAAACTTATTGCCACAGGTCTGGCAAATGTGCTTGTTGGCTGGCACTCTGAACTGGCATCGTGGGCAAAGGAAATACTGCATAGATCCCTCTCTTTACTGTTTTCACTATAACACAGGAAATCAAGTGCGGGTGCCCGTTTTGGGGTGTATTGCTGAGGATTTCTCCAACATTTTACCTGCTCCTAACCTTCTGCCGATATTCAGTATCACGTCAGTTTTTCTCAAATTAGGACAGCCAGGTAATGACGGAAATGAACAGATAGTCAACAAGAAAAAAATGCCTTTGCAGCGCAAGCAGGCTACCATTGCCTTATGCCCCAATCCAATGCCGATAAGCGGCTCATTCTTACCTTTCCTACTCTCCACCAAGTGCTTGCCGCAGAGCGGGCCCTGAGAGAAAGTGGCGACAGTTCTCTGCGCTGTCGGCCGACACCAACGCCACCAGGATTGTCAGAATCAATTTGCGGCATGGCTGTTGAGATATTTGCCAAAGAAGAACAAGAGAAAGCTATCCAGTTTTTGCGCAGCCAAAAACTTGAGCCCAGCGGATGCCACCTGGTCGGCTGAGTCAATCACCTTAAGCGCTAGCTACGCCAGCTTACAGGCGGTTAATGCTTAAGCTATAGCTAGCTAGCGAGCCCTACGCCATGGGGCCGGGGGCGTAGATATTAAGCATTGAGAACAAATTACCGATTCCTGATTAAAAGCAATTGCACTAATAACTCTTGAAGCCATCTCTTGAGAACTATTAGGCTAACAGCACATCTTTCTCAATTCCAACCAACAAGCAAACAACAGAACTCACCGCGAAGACCCAGACAAGCAACCAGCAATAGCCCCAGCAACCAAGAGTCTCAATTGAGTTCTTGCGTTTGTTAGGCCGTTCTCGCTCGTCTCTGCTTTCGCTTTCCCTAGCCGCCACCGCAGACAAAGCTGTGCTTTGCTCTGTGGCGCGCTTTTAACCTCAAATAAAAGCAGGTAACCATGGCTAAAATATCAAGTGCAAATCCGCTTCTGAAGCGCATCTTGGTCATCGTCAAAGAAACCTATCTCGAGCTCGTGCAGGCCGCCAACGACCAACACCAGCTCGAAGAGATCGCCAAGAAATCTCCTGGTCTCGAATCCGTCGCCGAGTCGCACGCACAGCATGTCGCCACCCTCAAGCAAGTGACTTCTGTGCTCACCGCTCTGGCCATTGATTTCGAAGTGGTCAATCGGCGGCATCCGGCCCTGAACGAGAAACTGGCTCAAGCCACTCTCGTCATCACCCTCGGCGGCGACGGCACCTTCCTCACCGCATCGCACGACATCATCGGAGAGACTCCCGTGCTTGGTGTCAATTCGGCACCAATCACCAGTTTCGGCCACTTCTGTATCTGCGACCGCAACACTTTCGCCGCTACCCTGGCCAAAGTTGCCAGCGGCGAACTTCAGCCAGTCAAGCTCCTGCGCCTCGCGCTCAGCATCGACGGAAAAGCCGTTCCCGAGCTGGTCTTGAACGAAGTGCTCATTGCCCACGAGCAGCCCGCCGGCACCAGTCGCTACCACATCACTGTGGCAGGAGAGACCGAAGTGCACAAGTGCTCTGGCATGCTGGTCTCAACACCGTCCGGCTCCACTGGCTTTCTGCGCTCTGAGGGCGGACCGGTTCTCGCCATCGACGCTCAACAGTTCGCCTACGTCGAACGCGCTCCCTTCCTCCGTCTCGGTGAAGTGCATCGCTTCAGCAGCGGCGTTGCCGCTCGCGGCGAGCGTCTCGAAATCGTGTCGCAGATGCAAGGTGGGCGCATCTACATCGACGGCGATCACACCCAACACGACTTCCCTCGCGGGTCGGTGTTGACGATTGAGGCAGCCCAAGCTGACCTCAATGCTTTTGTCGACCGGGGCTGCCACCAGCCCTACATCGACGCGGCCAAGTCGCTCGCGGGGTCAGGCTTCAAAGCCTGGCTCAAGAGCCTTTTCAGCTAATTCTCCCTGTCTCAAAAACTAACTGTAACCGCAAAGGAACGCTCTATGAAAGTCTTGACCTTCAGCATCGTCGCTGGCTCTCTGGCATGCAACGCCAAGTGCCCATTCTGTGTCGCCCCCATGACTCCGGCCAACGGCATCGGCACCAAAGAGCCGGCCGTCAACTGGCGCAATTTCCGCAAGGCTGCACAGCTTGCCCGTGATGGCGGCTGCTCCACGGCCATGATCACCTCGAAGGGTGAACCCACCATCTTCCCCGAGCAGGTCACCCGCTTCTTGGAAGAACTGGAGCCCTTCAAGTTTCCCATCAGCGAGCTGCAGACCAATGGCCTGCTGATTGCCGACGGCCGTGTCACCGACGCCCACCTGCAGAAGTGGTATGACCTCGGCCTCACCACCATCGCCATTTCGGTGGTGCACTACGAGCGCAGCAAGAACAAGTCGATTTACATGCCTCACCGCGAGTACCAAGACTTGCCGGCTCTGATTGCCAAGCTGAAGAAGTTCAACTTCACCGTGCGTCTGGCAACGGTGCTGGTCAAGGGCTATCTCGACAGCGTCGACGAGATGAAGAAGATGATCGACTTCGCCACCGCCAACGGTGTCGACCAGCTCACCTTCCGGCCGGTGACCAAGCCCGACAAGAGCGAGAACGAGAGCATCTACAAGTGGACGGCCGCTCACGCCATCGACGACCAGCTGCTCGTCGACTGCAACGCCTACCTCCAGAAGAACGGTTCGGAGCTGCTCGAGCTGGCTCACGGTGCCACGGTCTACGACGTCAACGGTCAGAACGTCTGCATGACCAACTGCCTGACGATTCA
>CALRJJ020000175.1:0-8460 GCA_943367505.1 Flavobacterium psychrophilum
GTGGCACCTTCATCAACTGGACCTCGAGGTAACTTTATTAGTTTGTTGACTTGACCGTCTGCAATTATCTCCACTGGCTGTAGACCATGACCCGGCATAGAAGAAGAAGAATTTATATCTCCTGTTTTGGCACCCGGTAGAGAGGATAATCTTGCCGCAGCAAATGCATAACTTTCTAGTGGCCCATGATCGTTATCCATATTTGATTCCAATGCTGCCACTTGCTCGAATCTACTCATATTTAGCTCTCCTACTCGGTTTAGATTACTCTTGCAATATCCGCCAACGGGCGTAATCTTTTGTATTTCTCTTGAGAAAATAGCGGCTTTTCGTAGCCTTGGACTTGCAGTATAGAGAGCTAGTTGTGACGCTTCCATGTCTACATCGATATCTGCACGACTGCTATTTAGCGGCTCCTGCAGAGAGCAGGACGATTAACATGATGGGGGCTTTTTGCCCTCTCTTTTTTAGCGTTAGACAATAGACCGGTCGATTAATAATCGACAAAAAATAAGACCATGGGGTCTCGCGGTCGCTTATGTCGGCAGCCTGTCCGCTGGTTGGTACTGCTAGGGAGGCTAACCAGCAAGAAGCATATCGATAGAGTTCAGTACGCAAAGCGACCACGTGTAATCGGTAAAGACGGCTTTTGCACCTCGATTGTCGCCTCATTGAAAACGAAACGCACCACCTCTGGACAGTTGTAACCAGACATCACAATGGCATCTTGCTGACCTTGCCGATCTACCATCATGAAGGGTGGGGAGAAGCCGACAGCCTTTTCCAGCCAGCGGAAGACCTGGATATAGTCAAAAGCGACGAAGAAGGGCAAAGAAAAGGAAGAAGAAGGATGCGGATTTCTCCTCATCCTTCTCCGCACTAACTTTAGCTGAACTGAACGAACCGGCTCTGACCTTTTAGCCCTAGCTGCCGACGATGATGGCCTCGATGGTGCCAACCTCGGCGAGCTTGGCCGCGATGACACGATGGCGACCGTCCTCCACATTGTAGCCACCGCCAAAGCGGGGGCGAAGGACGACGCGCACCATGTTGCGATCGGATTCGAAGTCGGCGAGCATGCGCTCGATTTGTCCGAGATCCTTGCGCATGATCTTCTGCCAGGTGCGTTCGGGCACGTAGACGTCCTCCAGGTCGATGAGGACAATGTCCTCCTGGTGAACGCCGCAACTGTTCTTTTGCATTTGCTCCTCGTAGGGAGCCCAAGAGTAGTCCTTAAGGAAGTTGCGGGATTGCTACTTCCAGACTGGTTGGGCCCCTAAAAGAGCGAACCTCGCTTGCTGTTCATGGTTGAGGGGGATGGGGGTGAATACGGGCTAGTGGTAACAGCCGTCGAGAATTCTCTGCGAAGGGGTTCTTAGCCCACAGCTCAGAGTCTTTCTCTTGCCACTTGTAGGTGACTAGGCTGCCGTTAAGCAGTAGCCTGATGGTGTTGCGGTGGTTGAGTGGTGCTCTAGATGAGTTCTTTTCTGGTCTTGCTCTTGGTGGCGAATGTGTTGGTGATGACAATAAAATAAATACATTTTCCTAAGGCTAAAACACAATACCAATGAAGTTAGTTAAAGAGAGAATCGCAGAAACCAATTGAAAGGTAAATGTCGCTTTGCGCAGTGAGAACTAGGCTACTCAATCTAGCCCGTCTCATTAACAAAGGACAAATGATATTCATGACGGCGATGCTAGCAAAAGAATTTAGCGACCAATTCCAGCCATCAGCGCATCAGCGCGCTGCATGTAGTAATTGACCAACGCATCACCAGTCGTCGGAGGATAAAGAATTAGGTGATCATAGTCTGAAACCTTGATATCAGTTTTTACCAGTGCAGCGGTAGCTTTATCCATAACTGGAATTTCACCAATAAGTGTTTCTTTTCCGTGTTTGAATGTCG
The DNA here is from genome assembly GCA_943367505.1 of Flavobacterium psychrophilum. Classification (GTDB taxonomy): domain Bacteria; phylum Cyanobacteriota; class Vampirovibrionia; order Obscuribacterales; family Obscuribacteraceae. The sequence continues at coordinate 1,908 of CALRJJ020000175.1, forward strand.
GCATAACTACGGGTTCTCGGACTTCCTTAGCCAATACTGCTAGCGGCGAACGCTCCGCTTCTTTCTCTGCCAGCTGAGAAAGTACTGTATTCAATGTTCGCTTACCGCTCGCAAATTCTGGAGATTCAGCAATGCGTTTTGCAAGAAGCGGTATTCCGCCCTGTGTGCCTTTGGCAGCGTGGACTTGACCGAACCAAGCCACAACCGGCTTACCGCTTGCACTATCCGATAAGGCAAGTAGATTAGCTGCAATTGTCGCTTCCCTTGATTCGCTAGTTAAGCGAACACTCGGATCTAGCTCCACGTCAATGGGCACGACACGAGCGCCTTTGTCCCGTGCAGACTTCCACATGTTAACCAAATCGGGAAAATTGCTATTGATTGTTCGCAAAAGGGATAGCGCTGGTTGCATGCTCATCATATCGCCGAATTGAGAAGACAAAGGGAGATCGCTTCCTCGATTGTTATTGAATTGCTCAAAGTTCGGCTTTAGTGAAGATGGCAATTCGACGGCTAATGTCGAGCCTGGTGGCAATTCACCCAAAACTTCTGCTCCAAGCACCCTATGAGGGTTAGGACCGTCAAGTGTGTGTTGCTCGCCAATGATTGTGATATCGCTACTCTTGGCGATTCGAGCGAGATACTCTCGTCCTGACTCTCCTTCTGAGTTGATGTATCGTTTAATCTGAACAATCATATCTCCCAACTCTGTGGAGCCATTCCGCCCTTCGGCAGGGTCCAACAATTGAAGTTTAGAGGCATCTAGTTGCGTGGCTTTTTCTGGAATGAATTTCCAAGTCGCTGGATCTGAAGTTGCCGATGTCGGTAACTCTGCAGCGCCAAGCATGGTTTGGAGTCTTACAATCTGTTCTTCCAGCTCTGCCAAGGATGGCATACCTTGCGTGGCGCGCGGTTCTGGCGACGCGAAGTGATTGTCACTTGGCACATAGTCATAGGAGGAATAGCGGTCGCGTGACGGCAAAAATTTGAATTTTTGGCTGTGCTGGTGGAACTCTCCGAGTCCGGTCTCGAACGATTTGGAGAATTCGAAGTCTCCTTCAGCAGCAACGAACTTTCTTTTACCGACTTCGTTTAACGAATCTGACGACACCAAGTGCGTATCTGTTGATACGTTACGGTCGAGATATAGCTCTGATCTCAAATGCTTAAGCCCTTGGGTCTGCTCGTTGATTGGGGCAGCAGCAGCACCTTTGCGAAAACTTAGAGCTGAAGCACCAAGCCCGATACCAGCAGAGAGTATGACAGATGTTGCCACTTCTTCGTTAGAAGCAAACTCGCCGGTGTGCATGTAAGAGTAAGCATGGGCAGTGCCAGCACCCAGAGCACCGTTGAATACCGCTTCAGAACCCAACGACAGCAGGAGGGAGCCAGTCACTCCAAGCGATGGTGCCGAATCTTGAAACAGTTTTGCCACCCGTGAGCCTTGCGCGCCAAGTACGGCAGAGCCACTGCCCAAAAGTGCTTCGCCACCGCGAGCAAGAAAGAAAGACGAGCCGCTCAGGTCTTTCTCCGTTGGTGTTAAAAGCCCTCCCTGAAGAGCTCCGGCCGTGCCATAGGCAACAGACTCAGAGAGCGCTGCCGAGCCAAGCATTTTAGAGCTGAGAGGTGTAAACTGCTTGGTCGCCAAGGCGAGGGCAAAAAATGCAGCACTAGTGCCGATCATTTTGCCAACATTGCCAGACATAGAAGAATCAATTTCACTTTGAGCGTCAAAGTGAATGGCTTTGAAATCAGTACCAATCGATCTATTTGCTATTTGAGTAAGACCATTAATTGAATTAAGAGCTAATCCAGAGACAATGCCTTCTCCTAAAAGTTTTGCTTGCTGTAATGGTTCAAATTTTGATAAAGCAAATGCCTCCTGACCAAGTTTCTGCGAGACAGTATGGCCAGCCGAAGCTATTGAACTGGATTCAAGCGTACTGTCAGCAGCACTCTCAGACGACGAACTCAGTGCATGTTTGAATTGGGAGCTATCGATTGACATATCGGAATCTCCAACGAAAGGCTAGAAGACAAAGCCGTCTTCAAAATCAAAATTAAATCAGCAGGTGGATTTCTAGGTGTTGAAATAGTTTATTGACTATTTGTAACCGAGTTATGACCATCCAAATCTAAATTTGATAATTTGCCGCCGCTAGGACGAAACCCCATTTCTCAAAGTGGTCATTGGCTATTTCAACAGCTCCTGCTCTCCACCTTTTCCATGTGACGTCAGGCAGATCAGCGACGCTTCTGAGGGGCATTAGCTTCCAGACATCAACGCATTGGCGCGCTGCATATAATAATTAGCCAAGGCTTCAGGAGGTGTCGGAGGATAAAGAATGAGGTGATCATAGTCTGAAACCTTGATATCAGTTTTTGACTGTGCTGCGGTAGCTTCATCCATTACTGGAATTTCACCAATAAGTGTTTCTTTTCCGTGTTTGACTGTGGGCATACCTACAGTTTCTCGGACATCCTTAGACAATACTGAAAGCGGCCAGCGCTCTGCTTCTTTCTCTGAAAGCTGGGAAAGTACTGTGCTCAATTTTCGCTTACCACTCGCAAAGTCTGGAGATTCAGCTATACGTTTAGCAAGAAGCGGTACCCCTCCTTCTACGCCTCTTGCAGCGTGAGTAAGGCCGAACCAAGCAACAACCGGCCTACCGGCTGCTCTATCCGATAAGGCAAGTAGATTAGCTGCAATTGTCGCTTCCCTTGATTCGCTTGTTAGGTGCACACTCGGATCTAACTCTACGTCAATGGGCACCACCCGAACGCCTTTGTCTCGTGCCGACTTCCACATGTTCACCATTTCGGGGAAATTGCTATTGATTGTTCGCAAAAGGGATAGTGCTGGTTGCTTACTCATCATATCTCCGAATTGAGAAGACAAAGGGAGATCGCTTCCTCGATTGTTATTGAACTCCTCAAAGACCGACTTAAGTGAAGACGGCAACTCGACGGCTAATGTTGAGCCTGATGGCAATTCACTCAAAACTTCTGCTCCAAGCACCCTATGAGGGTTAGGACTATTAAGTGTGTGTTGTTCGCCAATGATTGTGATATCGCTACTCTTTGCGATTCGAGCAAGATACTCGCGTCCCGGTTCTCCTTCTGAGTTGATGTATCGCTTAATCTCTACAATCTTATCTCCTAGCGCTGTGGAGCCTTTCCGGCCTTCAGCATGGTCTGCCAATTTGAGTTTAGAGGCATCTAGTTGCGTAGCTTTTTCTGGAATGAATTTCCATGTTGCTGGATCTGAAGTTGCCGATGTCGGCAACTCTGCAGTGCCAAGCATTGTCTGGAGTTGTTTAATTCGTTCTTCCAGATCTGCCAAGGACGACATACCTTCTCCTGCGCGCGGTTCTGGCCGCGCGCTTTGTGTGCCTCCTGGCACGTTATGGTTCCTTGCCTGCCAAGGCTTGAGCCGTTGGTCACGCGGGGTGACTTGCGCAAAACTCTCCCATGCTTTTGCAAATGCTTTCGGGTCTGGCAACGAAGGTTTGGGCGGTAGGAGACGCTCGTTGATTGGCGCAATCGGCTTCAGCGTCGCTGCTAATGCTTCCGGGTCTGACAGACTAGGCTTGGGCGCTTGGGCACGCTCGTTGGTCTGGGCAATATGCTTCAGTGCCTCTGCAAACGCTTTCGGATCGGAAGAGCCCAAGTCGCTGGCCAGCTGCTTTGCACCCATGGTATCGAATAAAGTGCTAAAGAAACCATTTGAGTCATTGACCAAATTAACTTGATTTGGTCTTCCATTCGTATCGAGCTTTATTAACATCGAAGCGCGATCGGCTCTAGCAGGAGGGAAGGAAAGATAGTAATCGTTGTATTCAGTCCTGTAAAGACCTCTCAGCTCTATATCTCCATGCTCGGTCTTGATCATCTTGGAGAATTCGAAATCTCGACCATCTTTTATGGGGGCCAAAACATTGGCCCCGAATACTTTATCTAAGTCTTGCTGTACAGCCTCTGGAGTGCTTAGTTTGTGCATCGAAAGACCAGGCCTTTTGCTTTGCAAACCATTGCCGTTGTTATCAACTTCAGCAGCAAGGGATTTTCCGCTACCGACTTCGCCTATTGGATCTGGCGACACGAAGTGCGTGTCTGGCGACACGTTACGGTCTCTGTATAGATCTGCTTTCCAAGATTTTAGGCCTTGAGCATGCTCGTCGATTTGCGCGAATTCCGATGGAGTCAAGGAACTGCGCGCCGGAATCTGGTCTTGGCCTTTTAGACCTGTTATTGCGCTTCCTAAGATAGTTTCTGAGGTAGTTCCTAAAGTAGTTTCTGGAGTATGTTTCAATGCACTATTCAATGTACTTTGTGATGCGCTGTCTACAGCACCAGTACCTTTACCAAAACTCAGAGCTGAAGCACCAAGTCCGATACCAGTCGAGAGCATGGCAGACCTTGCTACTTCTTCGTTGGAAGCCCATTTGCCAGTCTGCATGTAAGAATAAGCATGGGCAGTGCCAGCACCCAGGCCTGCGTTGAATACGCCTTCGGCACCTACTGATAGTAAGCGTGAGCCAGTAACACCAAGCGATGGTGCTGAAGCTTGAAATAGTTTTGCCACCCGTGAGCCTTGTGCACCAAGTACGGCAGAGCCGCTGCCCAAAAGTGCTTCACCACCGCGAGCAAGAAAGAACGAAGAACCGTTTAGGTCTTTGTGGGTTGGTGTCAGAAGCCCGCCCTGAATTGCTCCAGCAGTGCCAAAGGCAACAGACTCAGAGAGCGCTGCCGAGCCGAGCATTTTAGAGCCGAGAGGTGTAAACTTCTTCGTCGCTAGGGCGAGGCCAATAAATATAGCAGTTGTACCGATCATTTTACCGACATTGCCAGAGATGGACGAATCAATTTCACTCTGTTCACCCAGGTGAATAGCTTTGAAATTCGTACCGAAAGATTTATTAGTAAGTTGAGCAAGACCGTTAACTGGGTTGAGAGCTAGTCCAGAGACAATGCCTTCGCCTAAAAGTTTTGCCTGGTGTAATGGTTCAACTTTTGGCTTAGCAAATGCCTCCTGACCAAGTTTCTGCGATGCAGTATGGCTGGCTGAAGCTTTGGACTTAGACTCAGGTTTATCTTCAGCACCATTTTCAGGTGTGTCATTTTGTGTATGTTTGAATTGAGATCTATCTTGTGGCATGTCGAAATCTCCAAAGAAAGGCTAGAAGACAAAGACGTCTTCTTCGAAATCAAATTTAAGTCAAGGGGGTGTTGTTGTTGTTGTTAAGATAGCGCCAAAATTGTGACGCTTCCATGTCTACTAGCTAGGCTACTTTTCACCACAGCCAAGTTTAGGTGCAGTGCTAGCGCAAACACTGCGAGAGTTCATCAAAGCATCTGCAAATCAAGAATTTACTTGTTTTCTCAATAAAGCTTCTGCTATCTCTAAGTTATCTCAACTATTTCATTCAACTCAAAAAGCGACTCACAGCAACAGCAAGCAAACCAACTGCCACTCTGGCTCTAGATCTCTGCACCCAAGTGTGCGGCAACCTGGATTGGATTGGATTGGATTGGATTGGATTGGATTGGTTCGGTTCTGCCTAGCTGCTGCTCATACTTTTGCGTTGAATGACTATTTGAGATGCACCATTCTTCTCTTAGCTATCCTAAAGACCGATGACTAACGCAACTATCGAACTCTCACTGGATCTGGCAAGGTTGCTCAACGCTGTCTCACTGTCGCTCCTTCTCAGCTCAATGTGCTGGGCCATCGTCGATTGGAAAGGATTCAAGACTTTTCTTGGCCTGAAAGATGACGACGACGATGATGACTCTGACGGCGGCATCATGCAACCTATTCCAATTCGTGTGGAGAGGCACCGATGAACAACATCATCAACAACCACAACAATGGCAACAGCCATCGCAAACGCAAACTCACCGCTATGGCTCAAGCCGCGCTCACTTTCTTGCTCACACTGATCTTTACCGTTGTCTTCGGCGTGGCCTTCTTCTCAATCTTGGTCACGTTTCTCGTTCTATTGCTGGTGGCGGTAGCTCTCTCAAAGGCAGAGCGATTTGCCAGAGCCCGGCGAGAGGCGAGACGCACTGGTACCAGCACTGAATTTCAGGACTTCCCATTCTTTCAAGACATTGACGCTAGGACCGCCACCATTGACGTTACGGCCACCTCTGTGACGGAGTCTCAGTCGACGAATTCGGACAACAATGATCAGGAGGAGATTCTATGACCGAAAAATCTCAGCCAGCCTTTGTGGAGCTTGGCTCTGCCGGCGGCGCTGCGCCCGTCGCACAAGAACGTCCGGACAAAAGGCGCACTCCGCCTGCCAACGGTCGTGCCACCAACTTCGTGCTCATGCCGCCGGATTTCGTGCCGCCTTTCGAGGCCGTCACAGCGGTGGCAACGGTGGCATTCACCGAAGATGGCATGATTGTCGCCGCCGAAGAAAATCGTGGTCCGGACCTGCCCGGCGGCCACGTTATGGAAGGGGAAGAAAGCCCTGAAGAAACTGCTCGTCGCGAGTCGCAAGAAGAGACCGGCGTCAAGCTCGGCGTCGTCCATTTCTTGCGG
>CALRJJ020000176.1:0-8451 GCA_943367505.1 Flavobacterium psychrophilum
CAATGCTGAAGTGCAGCAAGAACTCAAGACCCTGGCCAACAAGAATTTAGCCTCTACCAATCTTTAAGCTCTAGAGATTGGCTTTGCCGCTCTTGCTCTTTCGCAGGCTCTTTGGCCTAGTTACTCTTTAGCCTTAATATCGTTCCAAAGCGCCTGTTCATCGTAGCTATCGTCAGGGTCGTTGGCGATGGTGAACTCTTTGATTGTGGCGTTGCGACGGTTGCGGTCGAGATTTTTCATGCCCGGGTCGAGATCGTATAAACGATAAAGAGGGTCTAGGGAAGATTTCATAATAGAAAGAATGCTGCTGACTTCTGAGCCAATCAGATTAAAGGCAGCCTTAGCTTGCGGGGTCGATGCATGCGTATCGATGTCATCAGCTAGACGAACCAATCTATCGGTCTCTTTCACCAGCTTGGTGAGCAACTGCAAAACTGAGATATCTCGCGTGTTGTTAGTTGAATCAGTAGACATAGTTTCCTCTGGACTTAGATGTCTATTTAAGCATTCCATAGCAAGATTAGGCAGACTGATCGTGCAGATAGTCTAAAATCACAACAGTTTCTATAGCTTTCTCTTTCTTAGCGGTGTCATGGCCCTTCTTGAAATCCAAAATTTAGCAACAGCCTTCCCCACAGAGGCTGGTATGGCCAGAGCGGTAGACGATGTCACCCTCTCTGTTGACAAGGGCAAAGTACTTGGCATCGTTGGCGAATCGGGGTGCGGTAAATCAATTACCTCTCTATCGATTTTGCGTTTGATTCCACCACCAGGAAAAATTGTCGGCGGTCAGATTCGACTAGACGGAAAGAACCTCCTTGATTTTAGTGAAGCTCAAATGCGCGGAGTGCGAGGCAATCGCATTGCCTTGATTCCACAAGATCCCATGACTTCGCTAAACCCTGTCTATACAGTTGGCGCTCAGATCATGGAAGCAGTGGAACTGCACCAAAAAGTATCGAAAGCCGAAGCTCGCAAGAAAGCAATTGATGTACTAGATCGAGTGCGCATTCCTGAAGCCCGCAACCGAGTTGATGATTATCCCCACCAGTTTTCTGGCGGTATGCGCCAACGGGTCATGATCGCCATGGCTCTAGCCTGCGAGCCTGAATTATTGATTGCCGACGAGCCCACTACGGCTCTAGACGTCACGGTACAAGCGCAAATCTTAGACCTGCTGCGCGAAATTCAAAAAGATCAGGGCACCGCCATCGTTTTGATTACTCACGATCTTGGTGTAGTAGCTGAGATGTGTGACACCGTAGCCGTCATGTACGCCGGATCAGTGGTCGAATACGCCACCGTGCAAGAGCTTTTCCAAAACCCCAAACATCCATATACGATTGGCTTGATGAATTCGCTACCAAAACCAGGTTCGCAACGACTGATACCAATTGAAGGCCAGCCACCAAGCCTGGTGAATCTTCCTAAGGGATGCCGCTTTGCTAATCGTTGCTCTTTGCGTGTCGATAGCTGCGAGTCATCGATTCCGCCCCTTGAAGAAAAATCAGCTGGCCACGACGCTCGTTGTTTTTTAGTTGAAAAAGAAGTCTAAGCAAAACAGTTAAGTCAAAGAAGAAAAAGATGCTGAGTAATTTAAGAGTACCCACTACCAAACAAATCAGAAATTTGGAAGCAGCCTGGATTGAGTCAATCTCTGAGCTAGCAGGCGGCCTCAACTGGGGCCAGACTTTAATGGAAGTAGCCGGTCGCGGTGCTTCTCTAGCAGCCCTTTCACTTTGGGATGAAAACCCAGGGCACATAGCTATTTTTTGCGGCAGTGGTAACAACGGTGGTGACGGCCTGGTAGTGGCACGCTACCTAAACCTCTGGGGTGTGCCCGCCAGTTGTTTTGTGGTCGCCCCTACAGAAAAAGTGAGCGAGCACGATAGCAGCAAAGCAAAGACCAACCCTAGACCGAGTGATAAACAGCCTACACAAGAATTAGATGCAGAAGTAGAAATAGAAGTGAAGATGGCTTCTCCTGAAGCAGAAGCCAATCGCAAGATATTGGCTTCGCTAGGAGTAGATCTAATTGTTCTGGAAGATACTGATGAACTGCTAGAAGTGCTCGGTGCCATTACCTCTAACTCAACTGTTTTAGTAGACGCACTGTTTGGCACAGGCTTGACTAGAGCTGTGGATGGCGTAGCCAAACATGTAATCGAAGCTATTAATTCGAGCACAAAACCAGTGTTGGCAATTGACCTGCCTTCTGGTATCAATTCAGATACTGGTCAAATCATGGGTGCCGCTGTTAGAGCAGATAAGACAGTAACCTTTGGCTTTTTGAAGCCCGGACACCTTACCCATCCAGGGGCAGAATATGCCGGAGCAATGCACTTAGTCGATATCGGCCTGCCCGATTTTAGCAACTTGCCAGCAAGCTTAAGCCATGTAGAAAGCACTCCCAAAATATTTGTCACTACCTGCGGTGCAGTACAATCGGTCTTACCTTCACGGCCAAGCAATTCTAACAAAGGCACATTCGGCCGCGTTCTCACAATTGGCGGCAGCCTTGGTATGGGCGGAGCGGCTGCTTTGGCCAGTAGCAGTGCCCTGAAGGTGGGCGCTGGCCTATCTTATTTAGCAACACCGCGCTCGCTTGCCAGTCATGTTCCAGTTGAAGAAATTGTAGTGAAGCCCCTAGCAGAAACCGTCGAGCAATCGATTAGCAAAGAAGCCTTGCGCGATGTAATTGAAATGCTTGATCAAATTTCAAGCGTCGTTATCGGCCCTGGTCTCTCACAAAACCAAGACACAGTAAGCTTTGTTCTCGACTTACTCGATTTAATCAACAAGCCCTGCGTCATCGACGCCGATGGTCTCAATGCTCTTGCCGCCAATATAAAATCGCTGCCAAAATCAGCACGCAACTTTGTCATGACTCCTCACCCCAAAGAACTGAGCCGCCTGACAGGCAAAACTGTAAACGAGCTTTTGTCAGACCGGGTCGGTTCGGCTCTAGCTGCAGCAAAAGAATTTGACTGCATAGTCGTTTTCAAAGGTGCATACAGCTTGGTAGCTCACCCCGACGGCGAAGTCTATATTAACCCCACTGGCAACTCTGGCATGTCCACGGCCGGTGCTGGTGACGTTCTCTCAGGCATCATCGGCGGTCTGATGGCACAGGGCTTGAGCCCGTTTGATGCGGCATGCGCTGGGGTCTACATACACGGTCGAGCCGGCGATCTGGTGGCAGCCAATTTCGGTCAAGCCGGTATCGTCGCTGGCGATATTAGATCAGCTATTCCACTAGCATTGCTAAACATTGCCGCTGGTGAAACTAGCATGCTCGAAGAGCAACTAACCCAGTCTGTACTATCGTCTTAGATTATCAAGTAAATCGCTAAATGGTAACCCAAAACTGCATCTTCAGATTAGCTTTCACTCTAGTTCTACTCAGCAGTGCTGTGTCTCTAACCTCATGCAATCAAGCCGAGGAGCCGCAAGAAGACAAAGAGAAAAAAGAGCGCAAAGATAGAAGAGAACGCAAAGATCGAAAAGAATGGCCGAAAGATACTAAGAAGATTTCGGCCGTAAGCTTTGTTTCGTATATGAGCCGCCTGCATCGTCGCATCAAAGCCAACTGGTTACCGAAAACAGATTCAGGCGAAACTGGCGCTGTCACATTTACAGCGCAAAAAGACGGAAGCATTTCTGATCTAAAAATACTGACGAGTTCAGGCAACAAGCAATTTGATGACGCCATGATCGCGACGATAAAGGCAGCGCTTCCGTTTCCGCCTCTACCTTCAGGTGCGCCAGATACCATACCGATCGAATTTACCTTCGATCATCACGTCTTCAACCACCTGTCAAAAGACGAACCAGAAGAAATAAAGAAAACCATTGATAAATTGACAGCTGATATTGAGTTCAAGCCCACAGCTGATCTCTATTTTGAGCGTGCCCGTTTGCTTCTGCATTTAGACGAAAAGCTGAAAGCGACAGAAGACTTAGCTGCAGCAATAGCGGCTGGCCGCAACGATTTACCCACTCTCATACTTAAGGCCCAAACAGAGAGTTCAATTGGCAATTACAAAGAGTGCTTGGCCAGTTGCGCTGCCATCACAAAAATAGATGACAAAAATCTAGATGCCTATGTACTGGCATCTGACGCCCATCTCAATAGCGGACATCTAGACGAAGCCTTCGAGGCGGCCAATCAAGCGATCAAGGCCGCTCCCAAGCATCCAGACGGCTATACAGCTCGGGCCTATGCCTACAACCTCTCTTTCAAGTACAAGAAAGCCATAGCTGACTGCGACACGGCAATTGCCTTAGACCCTCAATGCCAAGCCGCTTATGCCTATAGAGGTGACGCCGAAGAAGAACTCAAGCTCTATGAGCAAGCGATGAAAGACTATAACAAGAACATTGAGCTAAGCCCACTTGACGCTTCAGCACTGCTTCGCCGAGCCGAGCTGCACAATCAAATGGCCCAATTCCATCGCGCCATTATCGATTGCACTGACGCCATCAAGCTTGACCCAGACAACGGTGAAGCTTATTTCTATCGTTCTTATGCCAACGAACAACTATCACTATCGGCCCAAGCAAAAAAAGACAAAGATCGAGCTGAGGCTCTGGGCTTTGTTGGTCAATGACAAATTTTAACGGTACACATAAACAGCACACATAAATCAATCAAGGAAAGCTTAAATTGAGAAAAATTGCAGCCCTCCTTAGCCTTCTCCTAATCACGATGTTCTCAAGTCTTATGCTTTGCCCGGCCTTAGCTGCAGAAGATCGGCCTGTAAACTTCATATTCTTGATTGATGTTTCAGGAAGCATGGTTTTGAAATCGACTATGGTCACCGCAGCTGATGGCACGCAAGTAACTTTGTTTGAAGCACTTCGCCAAGCACTAAAACAAGTGGCTGAAGATGAACGACTGATTAATAAGCGAAGTCGTATTTCGTTCATTACCTTCGGAACGAAAATCACAGAAAAGACCGACTGGCCAACAAAGCTTGAAACCGCAGATGATCGCCAGACACTAATCAAGGTAATTCAATCTCCAGATGCACTCACCGCCGACAAGCATGGCGACACATATATGGGCGGGGCATTGGCCCTAGCGCTACAGAAAGCCAATCAAATGTATTCTGAGACCGATCCATGCACTACAACCTTCATTGTGATGTTGACAGATGGATGGGATGAGCCACCTGCTGGTGCAGCAATAAAAGTGCGTAGTGTCGCTTCTGATTTAGCAAAAAAACAAAGCGCTATCCTCAGCAAAGTCGGAATTAATACCTGGAAGGTTTTGGTAATCGGCCTACAACGGTTGCCTGACAAAAAAGCGGGCACTACCACAGCCAAAGAGCTAGCAAACTTATTAGGTGGCGATTTCATAGACGTAACTAAGCAAGCTGGTAACACGGTTTCTGAGAGAATTTTCCTTGCCTTGAAATCTCAAGTTGAACAGTTAAAAGGGCAATTAACCTTAGGCAGCGGTAAAAGCATAAAAAATGGCATGATTGATTTTGGCACAGTGGATGGCAATGGCTCGGCAATAGCAGCCTGTCCTCTCGAACTTAAATCATGCTATGCAGAAGAAATCAACGGACTAAAAGACGTCACCGGAGTAATTTCAGCAAGCAAACTGAAAAGCCTTCTCAGCTCCACAGCAGTTATCAGTCAAGGACTTTGTCAATCAAGCGCAACTTTACCGCCAGGCGCCATTACTTTGAAGCTTTCACCCACCCAAGTGGGACCAGTCAGCGGAGAAAAAGGAGCAAAGGCTACCACGACTGAAGAGATTCCAATCACGGCGCTGGTGAACAACAACTGTCCTGCTGGACATTTCGCTGGTTGTTTTAGGATCGATTCTTCCGCCAAAGTGCCTGAATATATCCCTTGGATTCTGAAAGTACCTGGCAGAGTTGTGGCCGATCCAGAAGCAATTAGAGCAAAAATGCGAAAACCCGGCTTCTTCTGGCCCGAAGATTCAAGTATTGAGCTTACCGGTTCACTCAAAGAACTTCCTGGTATCCATGCTCAAGCCAAGTATGATGTCGAAATAAAGCCAAACTCGGCTGTTCTTACAGGTTCAAAGGCGAGCAACCAAGCTCAAGACTCAAGTATTTCGCAGAACAAATTTAATCAAGGGAAAGCAATCACATTTTCTCTAGACACGGCCAAATCTAGTAGCCAGGAGTTCAAGCTAGATGTTGCCGTAGATGGAAAGCAACCGCCTGGAACCTATCGCGGCAAAATGGCTATTCACGTATCGGGACCAGCGGAAACCGTCGCGCCGTCAGAAATTCCCTTCGAAATAATAGTTGCACCTAGTGCCTGGGAGGAGATCGCACCGATTGCAGTCCCAATCTTATTTATACTGTTAATTGCCAGTGCCTTTGGCCTATTCTTGTGGCTGACCAATATGAGACGCAATTGACTGTCAATACTGAAAGTTTGCTTACAATGAGATTGCACCGCCAGGCTTACCAAGACCAGGTGGGTGTGGTTTTCAGGTCGCCGGCAATTACCAGAGCTCTGTTTAATTTAGCCTATGATTGGGCTAAAGCGTGTTAGTACTTAGCAAGAGTACTGGGCCTAAAGAGATTGACGAGAGGACAGCAAAGTCGAATGGAAATGGTTGGATGGTACGTAATTTTGGCGGCTGCCGCAATTGCGATTGCAATTGCTATACGCTTCATCGTGTACACCATGCTTGTGAAGAACAGCCGATGGTTACCCGAAAAAGCCACAAAAGTAGCGAATCTAAGTAGCGGCATTATCGCCACGTTAGCGCTTATTGCCATCGTCGGCAAAGCTCTCTTGACACACTAAAAAATCACAGACGACTTGGAGTTAGCAGAAATGGCAATCAAGACAATTCCCTCGCTAGTCATCGGTCTCGGTGGTACTGGCAAGCGAGCGCTAACACACTTAAAGAGAAGAATATATGACACATACGGTCGCGCCGATCTGCCCTGGATTAGATTGTTGTCGATTGACACTGATAGCGCTGGCGTAAACAATCCGCCAGTAATAAGCCAACGCACAGGCGAGTTTATATCACTTGGCACAAATGAATTAAGGGTAATCGATCAAAGTGACACACCTCAAATAATAAGTAATCTCGATTCTCCAGAAAACCGCCATATTAAAGACTGGTATCCAGACCCTGATATGCGTGTTGATTTTCCTAAGGCTGCCCGTGGTTCAGGCCAAGTTCGCATGTTTGGCAAAATAGGATTATATAAAGGCGAAAATCTACATACTACCTATCGCTGGCTACAACAGGCCGCTCACGAAGTCTCGGATCCCGCTGCCTGGGAAGACTTTTCAGGTTTTGATGTAGATCCAACATTGCAATTCGTTTATATCATCTGCTCTACCTGCGGTGGCACAGGCAGCGGCATGTTTCTCGATATTGCCTACATGTTGAGAAAAATTGTTGGGGTTGATCCCTCTACCAGACGCTTCATCGGCATGTTAGTGATGCCGGAAGTATATGAGCCGGTGGTTGAAAATCAGCACATCAGAAGAATCTACTCTAATGGCTATGCCGCACTGCGCGAACTCGATTATTTGCTAAACAGCCCCAAGCGCTCATACATTATAAAAGGCAAAGATCATACATTCGTCGATTTCCCCAAAGATGTGCCACCATTCGACTTCACATTCCTCTTCAGCAATAAAAACAAAAAAGGTGCGGTTATTTCGCAGAGGCAGGTCTCTGGAGATAAGCCCGTCGCCGCTGATGACCGAGTCTCTCAATATATGTCTGAAACCATCATGACTGATATTCTCTCACCGCTTACGGAACGCAGCGAATCAATCTTGAGCAATATTTTCACGTCTATCAGCGAACCTGAGACCATGGGAGATCGCACTTTCCACAAAGCCTATTCCGCTGTTGGCGTAGCATCAGTGAAAGTACCTCCCATAGCCTATTTCAAAGATATGCTAGAAATCAAATTGAAAAATGCTGTTATTGAGTTCCTTCTTAGACCAGATCCAGATGTTACAGAAAAGGCTCTGGCAAAGCAGTTCTTTGCCGACAACCTCGCCCAAATAGAAAATGCACTATCTCTAAAAGCAAGCTTGAGTACCGACCTCTCATACGGTCGTTACCTCTCGCGTCCATTTTTCGATGAGTTCCGCCAAAATCGACCAGCTTGCATCAATAAACTCAAGCAATGGTCTGAAACCATAATCAGTGACATCGTCGATCCAGATAGCCCATTAGAGATTGAAAAGCAAGCCACTGCAGCAAGTAAGCAAGCAATTTCAAAAATCACCGACGCATTAAATAGCAAACTCAAATCTTATATGAACGATCCCGAGCACGGCTACGCCTTCCTTCGTGAATGGCTAGAAGAACTGCTCTTGATCGCCCAACAAAAGCTGGCACAAGTGCCCCCTAATGAGATCCATGAAGGCGACCCAAAGAGACCAGTGACAGAAGCACTAGATTCACTGCAGCGAGTTGCC
>CALRJJ020000177.1:0-8437 GCA_943367505.1 Flavobacterium psychrophilum
TTGGAGATAAGAAATGGATTTTGATTTCACACCCGAACAAATTGCAATGCGCAAACACATGCGTGAGTTTGCTGAGCGCGAGATTGCTCCTAAAGCTCAAGCTAACGACCGCGCTTGCAAATTCGATTGGGATATTGCTAAGAAGATCTTTGCTGAAGGCTTCCTTGGTTGCCCAGTTCCAGAAAAGTACGGCGGCCTTGGCATGGACTATGTTGCCTATGGCTTGATGACTGAAGAAGTTAACCGTGTTTGTTCATCTACTAGAACTTTGTTCTCAGTGCAAACTTCATTGGTTGCTTTGACAATCTTCAAATGGGGCACTGAAGAGCAGAAGAAATTCTACTTGCCTAAGCTTTGTTCCGGAGACTTCTTGGGTTGTTATGGTTTGACTGAGCCAGAAGCTGGTTCAGATGCTGCCAATCAACAAACTCGCGCTGTCAAAGATGGCAACGATTACATTCTTTCTGGTTCCAAAACCTGGATTTCTTGCGGCACCATCGCTACCCATGCTTTGATTTTCGCTACTGTTGATCCAGCTCTAGGCCATAAAGGTATTACTTGCTTTGTGGTTGATACCAAATCAAAAGGCTTCACCGCTCAAGCAATGCACGGTAAGCTCGGCTTGAGAGCATCTGATACAGCTAGCCTCTTCCTCGATGAAGTAAGAGTGCCAGCTGAGAATATGCTCGGTAAAGTTGGCGAAGGCTTCAAGATCGCTATGTCAGCTCTCGACAATGGCCGCTTCTCAGTAGCCGCTGGTGCAGTTGGCCTGGTTCAAGGTTGTATTGATGCTTCTGTCAAATACGCCATGGAACGCAGAACTTTCGGCAAGCCAATCGGCGAGCACCAACAAGTGCAAGCTATGATTGCCGACATGGTTGCTGACTGCGAAGCTGGCCGCTTGCTTTACTTGCGTGCGGCTCACTTGAAGAACAAAGGCGTGCGTAACAGCCGCGAAACTTCAATTGCTAAGCTCTTCTGTGGCGAAGCTGCTAACAAGCATGCTCACAATGCTGTGCAAATCTTCGGTGGCTACGGCTTCTCTGATGAATATCCTGTTGAGCGTTACTTCCGTGATGCCAAAGTATTGAACATCTACGAAGGTACTCGCGAAATTCAGCGCATAATCATCGGCCAAGATGCTCTCGGTATTCGTCTTGCAAACGGCAAGCCTGCTGAGAATCTAACTGCTATGGCTGCTGTTTAGAATCTGCTAGATCGATAAAACTGAAGAGGAGGGGCTTAGGCTCCTCCTCTTTTTCGCTTGGCCAATTGGTTAAGGAGCGTTTACGGGGGGCCGCGGAATTGCTAACAGAACAGTAACTCCTTGCACTACTAGCAGCAGGGCGCAGGCCGCGTAAGGTGCCCAAGGCGCTTTGAATGTGAGCTTATAGGTTTTTTCTAAATATCGAAGCACGGTGGCCGAGACAAAGGCAAGAATGAGCGCACCGACTAGGACTATGACAGCGAAGACTGGTGCTAGAGCCGTAGAAGAGCCCTGAGTACTATGACTAGATAAGACCCCGAGCATGATGACGGGGGGTTAGCAAAAGTAGAGTAGCGCCTGACATCATTAGCTGTGAAATGCAGAAAAAGACTGCTATCAAGACTGCTCTTTTGATGTCTTTTGTTTCCGTCGGATTAAACACCATCCAGGGCACAAGTAGGCTTTAGACCAGGGGAACTATTGGCAAAAGACAAGTTAGTTTTCCCATTCTTTCTTCACCTTGTTTCTGGTCCATCGGCGACAGCTTTGAAGCTGCTGCATCTAGAAACTTTACACTAGAAATAGTGAGAGCCGCAGAAAACTATCGAGCGCTCTGGAATTTGTTCTACAATTGCCCATCAATCAGACCGCGTTTGTGTTTGCGGGGCCGTTTAAATAGTGGTGAGCATGTCGAATTTTACTAAGAGCAATTTCTTACCTAAAGTCTTTTTGTCGGCTGTCTTGATGACATTGCCTGGCTTGACCCTCTCTAGAGAGGCCCAAGCTCAGGGTCCAGCCGAGCACCAGACAGCTGTCGTTGGTCAGGGGCACACTAATGCTCTAGTGGGCTCGCTCACTAGCTTTGACACTGATGGTGACAATGCCCTGAATATCGGTGACTATGCCCGGGCGCAAATGGTATTTAGCGAGCGCATCAAGAATTTGGGTAAAGACAAGAAGGGCTCTTTTGCCGAAGTTGGTCTCAGGGCTGGATTGTTTGAAGCTCTGCTTTGGCAGAGCAATATGGCTGCTGCCGCGCCTGAGCTAAAGCGCATTCACAAAGTGCTAGATCCACTAACAGCTAGTTCAACTGAGCATGAAAAAGAGCAGGTCAACTTGCTCACGGCGCGAGTACTTGATGCTCAGTCGTGGCTGGAAGAAGGCCAGGGCCAGCGGGAGCAGGCCATCGAGACTTTGAAGCGTGCTATTGCTTTGCTCAAGGTTGATGGTGTGCATAGCCACGAGACCTGGCGATTGGTCACCTGCATGGGTCATTTAGCTAGTCTCTATGCCGGTATGGGGGGCTATAACCAGGCTTCGCAATTGTTGCAGGATGCCCTTACTTACGCTAAAAATTCTCCTAGTATTGCTCCTCTCAATATCGCTGACATTGAAGAACAGCTCGGCTCCATGCTATTCAAGCAAGGCCTTGCGGCGGAGGCTAATCAACACTTTGCCATTGCCTTGGCTATGGACAATGCCACTGGTGCAGTACAGCGCAGGTATTCGCCAAAGCCATACTGGCTCTGCCCTACTTATACTTATACAGAGGGTTCGCCCTGGTCTAGTCGCAGCTTTCAAGACGGCTTGCAACGCAAGCGCATTACCTTAGATGCTGTGGCGGTAGAAGCCGTGGCTGTTCGTGATAATTCAGCCCAGGGTAAAGGCAAGGTCGTAAAAGTAGCTTTGACCGTGCTTAATCGCAGCCGTGGGCCACTCGAATTTATGGGTAAGAAACCTGAGTTTATTGCTATGACACCAAAGGCGGTGATGGCAACCATGATTGAACCGCTTAAGTTGGCTGACAGCGTCGAGAAGAAAGCTCAGAGTAAGGCTAAGTGGGTGCGCTTCTGGGGGCAAGATGCCACTCAAACCCTCACTAGCACTTATATTAATCCACCAGCCTATGGCTATGGTTTTGGCGGCTTCTACCCGCCTGTGATGAGTTACGGTGGCACCATTCCAACGGTTATGCGCAATGGCAATATGACCACTATGATGACACAGGTACCTGATTATGCCGCGCAGCAAAGGGCTATGGAGAAGGCTCGGGCCATTGAAGATGACGCTAAAGCCTATGCTGAGCAAATTCGTTCGCAAAGTCTTGGGCCTTGCGATATCAACCCGGGAGCAACCATTAGCGGTGCGATTTTCTTTCAGCTTGACGATGCTAATAAGGCTGGGGCATGCATTGTGAGAATTCCTGTTGGTGATGCTACCTTTGAATTTAACTTTGATAAGCTCGCTGGAAACTAGCATTAATCGGCAACTAGGAGCTAAGCAATGAAAACCATAAAGCCTGTTAGTGTCGACAAATTTCCCGGAATGATTTGTCGGGGCTATGCATTCGATGCGCCATTGAATTATGCCGATCCCTCAGGAGCAACAATTTCGATTTTCGCCCGAGAAGTTGTTGCCCTTGAGAATGTAGGCAAAAGCGACTTGCCCTGGCTCTTTTTCTTGCAAGGCGGTCCCGGCTTTCAGTCGCCTAGGCCTGAGGGGCTATCAGGGTGGTTGAAGCGAGCGGCAAAAGAATATCGCGTATTGTTAGTTGATCAGCGCGGCACCGGCTTGAGCACAGCCGTAACTGAACAGCTGCCTTCTCTCTATCCGACAGCGTCATTGCAGTTTAATTACCTACAGCACTTTCGAGCTGACAATATTGTTCGCGATTGCGAATTGATTCGCAAATCGCTTTGTCACGGCAAGAAGGTGACATTGCTTGGTCAGAGTTTTGGCGGTTTTTGCAGTACTACCTATTTGTCTATGGCTCCTGAAGGTTTAAGTGGTGCTATTCTAACTGGTGGCTTGCCGCCTCTAGTTGATGATGCTGATGAAGTTTACAGGCAGACCTATCGTGAATTGATAAAGAAGAACCAACTATTTTATAAGCGCTATCCTGAAGATGTTGAGAAGGTGTCACGAATTGTTGAACACTTGCAGAAAAATGCAGTGTTCTTGCCTACCGGTGAGCCGCTCACTGTCGAGCGCTTCTTGCAGCTTGGCCTTAATTTTGGTTTTAATTCAAGTGGTGGCAGCATGAATACTGTTCACTATTTGCTTGAGAGCGCTTTTGATTCGTCTAACGATTCCATGCTCAGCTATTCTTTTTTGCGTGATGTGGAGAGTCAACTGCACTTTAATACCAACCCGATTTATGCTCTTCTCCATGAAGCCATTTATTGCCAGGGGCGTGCCTCTAACTGGTCAGCGGCTCGTCTGGTTAGTGAATTTAGCGAGTTCAGAAAAGACTCGATGCCAATATTCTTTAGTGGCGAAATGATTTATCCCTGGATGTTTGAGGAGTACACTTGTCTGAAGCCATTTAAGGAAGTGGCAGAGCTGCTGGCCTCTTACTCGCAGTGGCCGTCTCTCTATGATGGCGATCGTCTCAAGAATAACGATGTTCCTTGTGTCGGTACTATTTATTGCAATGACATGTATGTTGCTCGGCAGCTGGCTGAGCAAACTGCTTCTGCAATTCGCGGCATGAAGGTATGGATAACCAACGAATATGAACACGACGGCCTGCGCCAGGATGGCGAGGTTTTGCTCGATCGCTTATTGCAGATGCTCAACGATTGATTAGTCTTCACTGCTGCCGAAGAATTTGTTGAAAACAATACTAATATGTGATTTTTTGGCTTTGCTCCGGCTCAGAGTGCTACTTCTGAGCAGATCTGAGTGTAGCTCTTGGGCGCTTTGGTAGCGGTCTTGAGGGGCTTTGGCCATGGCCTTATTGATGATGCGCTCAAACTGTACAATCTGTTGCTGATTGATCTTCTCTGAAGGGCCTATGGCGGCTGGCTGCTCGGTTACCTTCTTGGTCATTACTGCCAAGAGCGAATCGCCGCTGAATGGCGCTTGGCCTGTCAACATTTCGTACATGATGCAGCCTAGAGAATAAATATCGGAGCGCTCGTCTATGGCTTCACCAAGACATTGTTCTGGGCTCATGTACAAAGGCGTGCCAAGCATGTCGCCAGTTTTGGTCAGTTGCAAATTACCGCGGTTGCCCGGCAATTGGGCGATGCCGAAGTCGATGAGCTTGATTCGCTCTATTGCTGGCGCTTGCATAACAATTATGTTGTCTGGTTTAAGATCACGATGAATTATTCCCTTGCGGTGTGCCCGTTCGAGGGCTTCTAGTATCTGCGAGCATACGGCGACGAAGGCGTGAAATGATAAGGCTCCATTTTTTGCTAAATGCTTGCGCAGGGTGAGGCCCTCTAGTCTCTCCATAACGATAAAAGCCGAACCTTCGTTTTGCAGTACAACGTCTTTGATTTCGACTATGGCTGGATGCTTTATCACTAAGAGTGCTCTAGCCTCGCGAATGAAGCGTTCTAATGCCAGATTTTGGTCAGCGTTTTGGGGGACGAAGTGCTTGATCACAACAGGGCATTTTTTAGCTGTGTCGTGTGCTCGATAAACGGTTGTGATGCTTTGCAGTCCGGCTTTGCTAGCGATTGTGCTTTGACTGATTATTGACTCGATGATGTACCTGCCATCAAATATGGTGCCAATGAGATTCTTGTGATTTTCAGTATTCAAAACATGTCGGCCTCTGTTAACTAAGTATTTCTTTGCCGCTATTCTTTCTTATTCTTCTGACCCAGGCCAAAGAGGTTCAGCCAGTTTCGGTCTTTGTTAAGAAGAGAGTCTGGCTTGCTTTTGCTGACTGACGAAGCCGGTAAATTAGGCTTCTTGCCGTCCTGAATTGCAATAAGCACTTCTTTCATATTGTCGGCTGAAGCAAAGCGATTTTCTGGCTTCTTCTCTAGGGCGCATAAGACCACGGCATCAAGTGATTCTGGAATTTCGATATCTTTGAAGCGCTCGCGCAGGCCTTGTGGCTTTTGGCTTACCTGCTTGAAGCCTAAACGCACCGGGTTTGACGAACTGAAGGGCAACTTGCCTGAGAGAGCTTCGTACATCAAGCAACCTAGGGAGTAAATATCTGATCGATTATCAAGTCTTTCGCCCAGGCACTGCTCTGGGCTCATATATGCAGGGCTGCCGAATTCTTCTCCATCGGCAGTCATGTAGCGGGTTTCGCGCCCAGGATTAGGCAGCACTTTGGCAATGCCGAAGTCAGATACTTTGACGAAATCGCCGCCGCCTTTGGCCTTAAGCAGGTAAATATTGGCGGGCTTGAGATCGCGATGAATGAGATTGTGCTGATGGGCGTGGCTGAGGGCGTCGCAGATTTGTATGGCTATGTCGATCAGACGATCTACTTCTAGAAATCCTTCTGTGCTAATTATTTCTTCTAAGGTTGGTCCGGCAAGAAAGTCCATAACCAAGTATGGATACTGCTTTTCAGAGAGTCCGAATTCGTAGACGGAACAAAGGTTTGGATGATTTAGCTGCTTTGCTTTATTGGCCTCTTGCTCAAGGCGTTTCAGAGTTCTTTTGTTTTCAAAAGGCGAGCGTCTGAATATTTTCATGGCTAGCAAGGCGTCAACTTTCCCTGAGCGCGCTTGATAGACATAACTAAGGGTACCTTTGCCAATGCGGTCTAAAAATTGATAGCCGCACTCAGTCAAATCGTGCAATCTAACATTTGGGTCGAACCGCCTTTCTGGCGCGCTTTCACTTGGTCCTTCCTCTTGTACTTCTGAAAATTTTGGGCTAGCTGCCTTTAAACTAGAACAGTTGCAGAAACCAGGGCGACCAGCGCTTAACGATGAAATCGTAGATTGGGTCGGGAAAATCGGTCTGCTACAGGTCTCGCAGACTTCTTTTAGTATTATTCGCTGCTCTTTGTCTGCGCTCACGCCACTTCTCGCCAGAACTTAGAGCATTATGCCACCTCTGTTAGCAGGTTTATCAAACAGTCTCGCGCTTTAGTCTCTCTTCCAATAATCTTACTGGCAGATAAATTATGGCTGCGGTGGCCCAGGCATTGAGGCAGCCAATGCCGAGGTGTAAGTGTTCCAGGCTTGGTATCAGCCCGGCTGTGACAATGCCAACACTGCAGCCGATGGCAAAAGCTAACATGGCGGGAAGGCGTAGTGCTGGCAATTGGTGCATTTCTTGAATGTGGTCGAAAATTCGGCTGTGTTTGTCACTGATTAGTTTCGCTATTGACCATTCGCAAAGCAAAATTGTTGTTCCAGTCGGAATGAGAATGCCGTTTAGGGTTGAAATTACTTCAATGCTTTTGGCCATACCGCTGAATGAAAGCCAGTAAGCAACCAGGGCGCAGATGAAAGCGTAGCCAAAGACGACATGTTTTTTCTTCACTTTGAATAAGTTTTCAAAGGCTTCGACCACGGCGTACAAATTAGAATCGGCTGCGGCAAAATATTGAGCGCCAATGACAATCAGTGCCAGCAAAGCTACTCCACCAAAACTAAATTCATTCATGAAAGCTGTAGCTCGCGCCGTATCTGTCACTTGACTAATTTGAGCAACCATCCATCCGGTAATAGGAAAGATAATTTGACCAATACATAGTGCCACCGTTAGCGGTATCGCAGTTCGTTTCACTCCGGGCCTAGCGTGACGCCAGTAGTCGGCCTCGTTACCCCAAATTGAAAAACCAATTACAAATGATGCGATGGCGCCAAGAGCCACTGTCCAGCTGACATTGTTCTGCTGTATCGGCATTACTGCTGCTGCGGTATTGTAGGCAACCACAGCGCGGAAAAAGGTAAAACCAACCCAGGCAATGAGGCAAGGGGCAGCAAAATACTTGGCAAAATTGACCACTCCAGAAAAGCCCCAGAGATTGTTGAGACACATCAAAAAAGAGAAACCTGCGGCCATGAAGCCAATTGAGAGAGGCACGGCAAAGAGACCACTGACCGCGTCAGCCATGCAGAGGGCACCAAAGGCATAGCAAGCAAGAAATATGGCAATTAAGTTAAATGTGGTCATGCGCGCGCCCCAGCGGCCAAAGACCGAGCGATTGAGATGAGCATAGGTGCGCCCTGTGACTGTTCCAAGCTGGGCCGAAGGCACGCAAAAGAGCAAAACCACTATGGCTGAAAAAACTGTGCAGGCTAAAACTTGTGCCAAGCTGAAGCCATTTTTGTACCACTCCACACCAATGAGAACAGTGGGAAAAGAGGTAACCATGGTAATCCACAAAAGACCCATAGCTAGAGGGTGGCGCCGATCCGCCAGGGCGATAATGTTCTCACTGCCTGACGCTACGGCAATATCGCTAAGCTCAGCATTGAGCCCTACAGTTGCCGCGGGGCTGTTGCGTTCAATAATGGC
>CALRJJ020000178.1:0-8383 GCA_943367505.1 Flavobacterium psychrophilum
TGTGCTGACAGTTTCGCTGACGAAGACGGCTCAGGCTCAAGCGCAGACGAAATGTATTCCTATTAAGCGTGAGTAGTAAGAGTAGAGTAGCCCTTAGTCTAGTCGTTTGACTTGCTGATCTTCTCGGCTCGGGAAGCTGCTAGGAGCCTCGGACAACCGGGGCTCCTAGTTTGTACAAGACTAAGCATCTAGAGTTGCTGATTGCGCAGAATACGTTCACTGCTTGTTCACCGCGTTCCGCTATTTTGGTAGAGTCCATACAAAGCTGGTTGTTACTCTACTAAAGGAGCATGTTATGCCTACCTTAACAGCGACAGAATATAGTCTGATTGCTAACGTTATGTCTCTCTGCTGTGCAGCGATGTTAGCTGGAGCCCTATTCTTCTTCTATTCAAGGAGTCAGGTCGCTCCTAAATATAGACCTGCATTACTCGTTAGTGCATTGGTTCCGACAATTGCTTGTTATCACTACTTTCGCATTTACGAGAGCTTTAGCCACGCCTACACTCTGGTGAACGGGGCTTACCAGGCGTCTGGGCTACCATTCAATGATGCCTATCGTTATGCCGACTGGTTGTTGACCGTGCCGTTGCTCGTGATCGAACTGGTTGCAGTTTTGGCTCTTCCTCATGCTATTTCGAAGGGCCTCATTGTCAAGCTCTCTTCTGCGGCGGCACTAATGATTGCGCTAGGTTACCCAGGCGAAATCTCTCAGGTTGCCAGCACTCGTTGGCTTTTCTGGGGTCTGTCTATGTGTCCGTTCTTGTTCATTATGTTCACCCTATTCACCGAATTCGGTCAGGCCTACAGCCGTCAACCTGAGCCAGTCAAAGGTCTGGTCTCTGCTGCTCGAGGCCTGCTGCTTATCACCTGGAGCTTCTACCCGATAGCCTATATGTCGACCATGATTGGTTTGTCTGGTGGAGCTGGTCAGTGTGGTCTCCAGGTCGGCTATACGATTGCTGATATAGTTGCTAAAGTAGGCTTGGGTATCTACATATATATGATCGCCATGGCCAAGTCAGAAGCTGACGGCTACAATGGCGAACCCGATGCAGTCGGAAAAGCTGCTGCTGCGGCGTAGAACAGCATATCAGTTCATTTCAGGTACCAACCCTCACGCCTTTCCAGTCAAGGCTATTTTAAAGCCATCCACGAGGCAGCATTGATGCCAAAAGTAATAGTTATCGGTGCAGGTTTCGGCGGAATCGCTGCCGCCTTGAGAATGAGAAAGAAAGGATACGAGGTTCTTGTTGTTGACAAACAAGATCGCCTCGGGGGCAGAGGTTACGTCTATGAGAGGAAAGGCTTCACATACGATGCCGGACCCACCGTGATCACTGCCCCCTTTTTGATAGAAGAGTTGTTTGCCCTGTTTGGCCGAAAGATGGCCGACTACATGCAGCTTGTTCCAGTTGAGCCCTGGTACAACATTCGATTTGATGATGGTAGTAGTTTCAGGTATGGCGGAACATTTGATGAGACCCTAGCTGAGATAGAGAAGTTTTCGCCCCAAGACGTTTCTGGTTACAAAAGACTCTTTGCTAAATGCAAGAAGATCTTTGATGTAGGTTTTACTGAGTTAGGAGATCATGCTTTTATCTCTGCTAAAAGCATGATTGAAGTTGCTCCGGCAATGATAAAGCTGGAAAGTTATCTCACTGTCTATCAGCTGGTTTCGCGATACATAAAGAATGAAAAGCTGAGGCAAGTCTTCACTTTCCATCCACTACTTGTTGGCGGAAATCCCTTCAATACTACTTCTATCTATGCGCTGATTCATTATTTAGAGCGCGAGTACGGCGTCTGGTATGCCATGGGTGGAACAGGGTCAATAATTAGAGGATTGGCCAGGCTCATGGAAGAGACTGGTGTAAAGGTTCAGACAGACTGCACCGTTGCGAAAATTATTACTGAGAGTGGCAAAGCTATCGGCATTGAGACTAGCGATGGAGCCATCTATAAAGCTGATTTAGTCATTGCCAATGCCGATCCGCCTTTCGTCTACAAAAATATGCTAGCAGCGAAGGACCGCAAGAAATGGACCGATAAACGGGTCGAGCAGATGCATTACTCGATGGGTCTTTTTGTTATTTATTTTGGCACTAGTAAGCAATATCCGCAGGTCGATCATCACAGCATATTGTTGGGCAAAAGATACAAGGAATTGCTAGACGATATTTTTAACAAGAAAATTTTGGCAGATGATTTTAGCCTCTATCTTCATGCCCCGAGTAGAACCGATCCCTCAATGGCTCCCCCTGGGCATGAGTGTTTCTATGTTTTAGCTCCAGTTCCCAATTTGCAAGGTTCAGTTAATTGGCAAGATGAAGGTGATAAATTCGCTAGAAAAATTCTGCAGTTTTTAGAGTCAACTATTCTCCCTGGTTTGCAAGAACATCTAGTTGATAGTTTCTTTGTCACTCCCGAGCATTTTCGAGATAATGTGCTCACCCATCATGGTACGGGCTTTTCTGTTCAACCAACTTTGATGCAGTCTGCCTATTTTAGATTTCAGAATAAGTCTGAAGATGTTGAGAATCTCTTTTTCGTTGGCGCTGGCACCCATCCAGGTGCTGGTATGCCAGGCGTATTAACTTCTGCGAAAGTTTTAGAGCGGCTTATCCCCGACTTAAACAGATTCGCAGAGCAAGACCTCGGTGAGGACCAGCAACTTGAATGCCAGAGCGCGAGAGCATCAGCTAGAAGCTGAGTCAATATTGATGCCTAATCGGGCCAAGACTTTTGCTTGGGCTTCTCAGTTTTTGCCGAGGCAAACGCGAGAAGACTTTGGCGTTCTCTATAGCTTCTGTCGTTATGTCGACGATGGCGTTGATCACTGTTCTGACAAAGAATTGGCCGCTAGTTTTCTTGATAGGGTAGAGCGTGATCTTGAGGTCAACTGCTCATCAGTTGCGGAAGTTTCTGCATTTTTGAGATTGGTGCGCACTAGAGATATTCCCCTTGGATTTGCCTTCGATCTTGTTCGTGGTGTTAGAGCCGATATTGGTTTTGAGCAGACTCAGTCGCTCGAAGAATTGTTGCGTTACTCATATCAGGTTGCAGGAACTGTCGGCATCATGATTTGTTTTTTGCTGGAGGTCACCGGTAGCGATGCTTTGGCTGCTGCCATCGACTTAGGAATAGCTATGCAGCTAACAAATATCGCTCGTGATCTTAGAGAAGACTTTGCTCAGGGGCGCATTTATCTTCCCTCAAATTTAGTAGATCGGGCTACTGTGGCAGAAGCGCTCAGCGGAAGTTTGTCTGCTCAGGCTGAAGTATTTGATGTTGTTCGACAGGTTATTTTGATTTCGCAAAGCTATTATCAAAGTGCTGAGAATGGTATTTGCTTTTTGCCTTTAGAGACCAAACTGAGCATACTTTGCGCTGGCAGGGCTTACTGGCAGATCGGTAACTTGATAGTGAAGAATCCAGAGCGCGTATTCAATGAACGTGTTGCCACTAGTGGTAGAGAGAAAGCATTTTGTCTCTTCAGTTCGTTGCTTTCACTTAGTCAGTTAAAGTATCATCGCGTACAGGTTTCTTCTAGCCACGAGAGTGCGCTGCATCGCCCTTTGAAGGGCTTGGCGAGTTTCGATGTTGTCTGTCGCTGAGTTTGAATACGCTATTGCCGGAGCGGGACTGTCAGGCTTGGCGCTTGCCGGTACTCTTTGTCAGCTTGAGACTAAGGGCGCAAAGGCTAATAGTATTTGCTTAATCGAGCCGCGTTTGAGTTACGGACGCGATCATACCTGGTGCTTTTGGAACAATGTTGTTGAGAAGCTGAATGTACCGGTTGCAAGAAAATGGCATAAATGGAGAGTCAGGTATCGCTCAAAGACTAGCATTAGAGGAAGTAAGCGATATCCTTACGCCTGCGTTTTAGCTGATGCTTATTATGACCAAGCTTTGAAGCAGCTCAAGGCTTGCGACAATATTCAATTATTTCTTGGCGAGGCGGTGCAAAGCATCGATTACAGTAAGTCACGTTTAGAAATTTCGACCACTCAAAGAACTATATCTAGTCAGTTTCTTTTTGACAGTCGCCCGCCACGATTGCTCGAAAAGGAGTTTAAGCAGGATTTCTTTGGCTGGCATGTGCGTTCTGACAAAGATGTTTTTGACGCTGATTGTCTAACCTTAATGGATTTTACTGAAGTAAATATTGCTAGTGCTGGCAGGGGGTTTCATTTCTTCTATGTTCTGCCGTTTTCAAAGAGCGATGCTTTAGTAGAATCGGTTTGGGTTGGCTTCGAGCGTTTGGCCAAAGAAGAGCACGAGCGCTTATTGAGCGGTTATCTGTGCGCTGAGTATGGCTTGGCTGACTTTGAGAATATTTATACTGAGCACGGCTGTATTCCTATGCATGCAGTTGAAGGGATTAGCCCCGATAGGCGACATACTTTAATTGGCCTGGGTGGCGGCATGGCTCGCTCGTCTACCGGATATGCTTTTGCAGCAATTCATCGCAGCAGTAGTGCCATTGGCCGAGCGATTGGGCGCAGTCGCTGGCCTAATAGTGTTGAGGGCTTGTCGTCGAAGGCACAGCTTTTGGATAGAGTATTGCTCACTTACCTTAAGCAGAATCCAGCTGACGGGCCGTTATTACTCAGTGCTCTTTTTGAGCGAGTTGATCCTGATGTGTTAGTGCGTTTTCTCTGTGATCGTTCTTCATTGGCTGATGATGCCGCAATATTTGCCGTCATGCCTAGAAAGATTGAACTAAGTGCCATTATGGCCAAGATAGTTTTATGAACAATGCCAGTCATCTTAAACATTGGCTTCGTGTTCATAGAAGATGGGCTACCTTTGCCACACTTCTGGCATTGTTGCCATTCTCTCTTTGGGCTCGTGATTTCTACTCTCAAGTTTCGATATTTTTGGTGAATGTTTTGTTGTTCGGAGTCTGCCATGGCTCCCTTGATTATCTTCGCTGTCCGCCAGATAAAGACGGTGAAGTGAGCCGATTGCGGCTGTCAATTTTCTTGTTGGCTTATATTTTTCTGGCCTTACTTCTGCTTTGGATTTGGTTTCATGATCCCGGCCCAATGTTGGTTAGCTTTCTTTCTGTTTCATGTCTTCATTTCGCCCTTGATGAAGAGCAAGACTTAAGCTTTGCCAAGAAATGCTTGTGGGGCTTTTTGCCAGTACTTGCGCCCTGCTTTCTTCACGCTGATGAAGTAGGCCAAGTGTTTTCTTTTCTTATTGGCTCGCAAGTTTCCTTTTCGCTGACTTTGTCAGAAGTTCTGAAAATCTTAGGGTGTATGATTGTCGGTTTGGCCTGCTCATCGCTTATTTTTGATTTCTGCGCTGCTTGCGAAGCAAGGAGTAAAGCCGCTTTGTTCGATTGCTTCTCGTCGCTGGTGTTGCTCTTGTCGTGTATTCTTTTGCCACCACTTCTTTCCTTTTCAATTTATTTTTGTTGGTGGCATTCTGTGCGTCAGTGCCTGAGGCAGATTGCCCAGTTTAACTCAGTAAATTTTGCCATTGGTTTTTCGATCTTTTTTACGAAAGCAGCGTTCTTTACGCTTGGTAGTTGGCTGATGGCGGCGACAATTTATTTGATTGCCACTAACTCGTTGACATCAGGCTCTGACTCTGTGCTTGGGTTGTCATCTGTGCTAAAGATTCCTGCAGTCCCGGAGCAGGCCACAAGAGCAATGTTTTACCTGCTGAGCGCTTTGACTGTTCCGCATATGTTTCTTTCGCTATTTGATAATTCCCGAGCCGTTCAAAAAACAGTCGGACACTCGCTCTAACATTCATTCCGTTTGGTTCAGTCGTGGTAAACGGTGGCATCAGATTTCTGAGTGTTTTTTTTGATGGTTGGCAGTACTGAAAGGTTACGCAGCGAGCAAAGACATGTTTATGCGCATGCCCTGGACAGATATGGAATGGTCACAAAATTACGGTAAAACTGAATCGAGAAGTGTGGGTTCTGCGTAAATTAGGTGAATATTGAAATGGACGTAAGGGATAGTAAAAGCGCATCACCAAATGAGAGTGTAGCGCCAGATTCATGTCCACGTAATGTGCTCTATGAGCAAGTACTCGAAATTGCTAAAGACGCTTATATTGATCCAATTAAGGGTGCTGCATTTGCAGAACAAAGCGGCAAATTCAATTGTCAGATAAAGAACCGCCGAGATGCCGTTGATAGGGCCAACAAGGTCCTCGAGACAGCAGGTGACCCTTACACGAGTGTTTTTCTCTTCGATCAGCAAATTGAAGCCCCAGGAAAGGTTAAAGGCGACTCTCCCCCAGTAGGAATTGGTTTGTATTTAGTGCCACCAAAAGATTTTACGAAAGCAGTCAGCAGCTCGGAGAATTCGGTAGTTCAATTTGTCTTTCCTGGCGGACCAGCTGATAAAGCTGGCCTTAAGGCTGGTGACATTATTATGTCGGTAGACGGAAAGTCTACGAACGGGCTGAGTCAGGAGCAGTCAATTGGTCTTCTTGAGGGCAAGGCGAACTCACGCGCTTTAATCAAAGTCGATCGCGACGGAAAAATGTTAGACCTTTCTCCAATTCGTGGCCAGTTTGAAGAGCCGACAGTAATTAGCCAAGTAGTCGATGACAACGTTCTCTATCTCAAGATAATGGACTTCCAGAACGACAAAGTGGATCTGGATATTCAACAAGCAATAAAGAACAATCCCAAAACATCAGGTTTCATTATTGATTTGCGCGGCAATCCCGGCGGATATGTAAATGAGTTCGAAGAAACAGCATCTCTATTTATGCCGTCCGGTAATCTGTATTACAGCGATGGGCGTCTTAATGACAAATTAGGTGCTGGAACTTCTACTGGTACCTCTTATTTGAGAGATAATGATTTGATCTCGACTACAGGTAGTGGTGAGGCTGTGGTCACTAAGAGAAATCCAAATCTAGCTGGAACGAAACCCATTGTAATTCTGGCAGACGGAGACAGTGCATCTGCTTCGGAAATGTTCATCGGCGCCTTGAGCGATAACAACAGAGCCAAGGTCGTTGGCGAAAGAACCTATGGTAAGGGCATCATGCAGCGGGTCTATGCTCTGGACCCAGATGTAGAGCTTCATGTTACGTCGGCACGCTATAGAACGCCTGCTGGCCGGTGGCCGGGTGATGCTAATAAAAATCGTTTTGGTATTTTGCCGGACATTGAAGTAAAGCAAGACCCTTTTTATGTGCCACTCTCTGCTGCCGACAAACAGTTTAGAAAAGCTCTAGAGACCGTCAAAGGCATGGCGAAGTCTAACCCCTGAGGCTTTCTCATCGCCCTCATCACTCATAATAAGTGCCTGTTGTCACTGAGCGACTTACTTTCCAGTAGCCGTCTTCTAAAAATAGCTCTATCTCAGAAGTTACATCCGATGTGGTTCGAGCACCATCAAGAGCGGCCGTGCCGGAACCAACCACTAGGCGCACCATATTGCCGTAGTGTTTTTCGCTAATAATTTTAGGATCGCCAATATAGAGTTTTTTGAGGTGAAGAAAGACAGCTTGTTTTTCAGCCGGTGGCATTTTCATTATGGCGGCCTGGCTAGGACGCGTGAGATATGAGCTAAAGTCATTTAAGGTCTTGCCATAATATACGGCGGCCATAAATTTCTTGTAGCAAACTGCTGGTGATGGAGTTTTAAGATTGAGAAGAGTTTCTTTTGCCTCAGCATTGCCAGCAGTGGCAGCCTTCTGTAGCCAAAGCGTCGCTTGTTTGGTGTCCTTAGGCGCTAGAACGCCATCCTCTCCCGATATGGAAGTGTCACAAATAAGTCGGTAAGTTTTGCTGTATCACTTCGTGGTTTTGGGCTTACGACTTGACTCACTGTTGGATTTACGAAAGGTGTGGGCATTGACAATGTACGAATTTAATGAAGCTAACTTTGGGCAGACCGTCGCAAGCTCGCCAGCTCTGTCTTTGTCAAATGGAGCTGTTGGGTCTGTTGGGTTAAATTCACTTCTGCAGGGGCGTTATAGCTTGGATGCCGAGGTTGGCTGCGGCGGCATGGGCAAAGTGTTTAAGGCCTATGATTTTAAGACTGGCAGCTTTTGCGCCATTAAGTTGATGCATAGCCATCTAAAAGACCAGTCGCTCAGCTTGAAGCGATTTGAACGAGAAGCGAGAATATCATTAGAACTTAGGCACGACAATATAGTTCGAGTATCTGAATTCGGCTTTACTCCTAGCCGGGAGCCGTACTTCGTCATGGAATTCCTGCATGGAATGAGCCTTGCTGACTTGCTTGAAATTGATGAAGTGATTACGGAGGAGCGATTCGTTTCTATATTTTCACAAGTGTGCCTTGGTCTGAGTTACGCTCATGGGCGCAAGGTTGTTCATCGTGACATGAAGCCCAGCAACGTAATGCTAGTTGGCAAAGGTAATGTGGAAAAA
>CALRJJ020000179.1:0-8379 GCA_943367505.1 Flavobacterium psychrophilum
CCTTCTGGTCTTGGTCCGCGGTTGAAGCCGCCTTCAGATCTACCTTCTGGTCTTGGTCCGCGATTGAAGCCGCCTTCAGATCTACCTTCTGGTCTTGGTCCGCGATTGAAGCCACCACCGCCTTCTGGTCTCGGTCCACGGTTGAAGCCGCCTTCGGATCTACCTTCTGGGCGACCGGCACCTTCTGGTCTTGGTCCGCGACTAAATCCACCTGGTTTACGAGCGCCAAATCCACCTGGTCTGCCAGCCGAGCCCGACGACGAACCGCCAGCTCTGTTATAGCCGCCACCAGAGCCGCCTGGTCTAGCTCCACCGGGTCTAGCTCCGCCCGGTCTTGCGCCACCTGGTCTACCACCACTAGAACCACCGGGTCTGCCGCCACTTCCGCCTGGTCGGCCGCCACCAGATTTGCCGCCGTATCCACCGGATTTGCCGCCGCCTCCAGCTCTGCTGGGGCCGCGTGAACCATTACCTGACATTCCCATTGTTCTCTGTCCTTGACTAAAACTTAGTTCTATTGCTGCTTTGCGGTATTTACCATGGACAGAACATTCGAGACATGAATAATAGGAACTTAGATTCCTTATTCAAAAGCGTACCCATGCTATTCGACGTCGTCTTATTTGGTTGCCCAGTTGCTTTATCCGTCTGCCTGGCCGCTCACGCGTACAGAGATGGGGATAAACGCTTCTTGCTACCCGCGTTCTCCTTTTTCGCCTACTGCTTGTTTTACCTGGCAGGAGGGCGGGATGTACTACTTTATCTCACTACGGCCCTAGTTATGATGGGCGGATGCGCATTTAGCGCCTGTCCGTAACGTAGCAAAGAGGAATTTTTACTCAGAAATCTTTTTAAGAGTCAGGAAGAAGTGCGCTTCTTGACCACCGGAACAGCCACAGAATGGCGGTTTTGCTGAGCTTCTGCCAGCGAACGCATTGAAATATTATGTTTCTTCAACCAACGCGAGATTGTATTGGGGTCACACCACTTGTTCTCAGTTTCGCGATATATCTTGGCAATCTCCACGGTACTGAGCTTCTCCTTGACATATTTCTGCTGCAGCCAGTCTTTATCTTGATAGAGAGTCTTGGTTCTAAGAGTCTTGCCCACGGCTTGGTCCGCCTTAAGAAGGAAGGTCGAGTACTTTATACCCGCTTGTACTACATATTCTAATTGTGGGTGCTTCTATCTGATCTGACAAGGTGGCACGGGTATGATTTAAGGAGAATTAGAAATTATCCCCGGGGCTAATCTTCAAAGAAGTGACAAAAAAAGACTTTCGTTTACCGCAAATAGACAAACTCCTGCGAGAACCAGTTTTACAACAAGCAATTGAAAAGTTGCAGATTCGGCGCGAACTGGCATCGCGCCACGCACGATTGTTCGTCGACAGAACCAGACAAAATCTAATTAGCGGCGATGCAAAAGATGAGCCCACTACCGCAGCTCTAGCAGCAGCCATAGCAGCCGATTTAGAGAAACTCTGCCAAAGCGGTATTAAGAAAGTCCTAAACGGTACAGGTGTAGTACTGAGTACAAACCTTGGCCGTGCGCCGCTGCCAGAGCAAGTTATAAAGCAACTAAGCAAGGCCCTTTGCTCGTATTCTAATTTAGAGTTCGATCTTGAGGAAGGTGGTCGCGGTGAGAGAACAGAGCAAATTTCAAACTTGCTTGGCCTTTTAATTGGCTCACAGTCAGCCATAGTCGTAAACAATTGCGCTTCAGCAGTGATGCTTGCAGTCAAAGCATTATCAGATCAGAAAGAAACAATAGTCTCAAGGGGCGAACTTATTGAAATTGGTGGCAGCTTCCGTTTACCTGATGTAATCACATCTTCAGGTGGCCGACTAAAAGAAATTGGCACCACCAATAGAACCAGAGCTTCAGACTACGATAAAGCGGTATCAGAGAACACCGGCATGATTATGAAATGCCACCGCTCAAACTATCAAGTGCTTGGCTTTACAGAAGAAACCAACATCAAAGAACTAGTTGAAATTGGCTCTAAGCATAGCGTTCCCGTTGTCTATGATTTGGGTGGTGGCTGTCTAGTAGATCTGCAGCAATTCGATCTTGTAGCTGAACCCACAGTGCAAGAGACTCTTGAAAGTGGGGCAGACCTCGTTCTCTTCTCTGGGGACAAACTACTAGGTGGCCCACAGGCTGGAATTATCGCTGGTAAAAGTGCGACCGTAGCGAAACTGCGTAAATCGCCAATATATAGAGCGTTGCGTGCCGACAAAATGGTAATCGCCTTACTCGAAGCGGTGCTCAATCAATATCTATATGTAGATGGCTACAAACAATTACCAGTATTCAAACTTGCCGCTCTCAAGAAAGAGAGCCTGCGGAAGCGGGCTGAACTTGCGGCTCAGAAATTGAATGATCTTCAGTGCTTAGACTTAACTCCAATTGATCTCGAAAGCACAATGGGTGGAGGAAGCCTGCCTGGAGAGCTATTGCCATCGGCTGGTCTTGCTATCAAAATCAAGAAATCGAATAGCTCTATTTCCCACTTATCCCGTCTGCTTCGCCAAGGTGAGCCAGCGGTCATCGGGAAAGTGACAGATAATCAATTGTGCCTCGATTTTCGTACGATCGATGTCAGCGACGAAGCCGATCTATTTGCCGCTCTACAGTCAGCAGACAGGCAATTGAGCAAGCTCTAAGCGCTTCTTTTCAAGAGGTTATGATTGTGGACACTAGCGATTGAGGCCCCCAATGAGCGAACTGAAAGAATTGGAAACCCTAATCAATCAGTTGAGCAAGCGCATGGACGAACAAATGCGCCTTACGAGAAATTTGACAGCATTATGCACAACACTAATTGTCGGCCTAATGTTCTTCATTTTTTGTCAGACGCTGGAGCACCTCCCCTCCATCATCGTGCTTCGCTACATGAGCAATCTTGACTCTATCGTCAAGGAATGGCGCCAAACCGAGCGTTGCCTCAATGCTCCTTCAACAGGAGCAGAAGAGACAAAAGCCGCTCCGCTTAAGTAAGAATCGCCATCGATATAGATGAATTAGTTACTTCTTCAGCAACGCTTGGCGGCGCTTCACTTCGGCTTCGACTTCATCGGCAGAGATATTGTTTACTTGCATTGGACCAGCGCAGATCTCGCGCCAAGGGGCCCCAGCTAAGGCCTGCCGGACTATAACTTCAAATACCTGAGCCCGTACGCCACTGCCATAGCTGCCCGTAGCGCCAGAAAATGGCGTAGTAGGAGCAGCAACCTGCGGCCGTGGAATAGCCTGACTCGGCATCGCTTGATTGAGGGTTGTAGCACCCGAACCACTTGCCGTACCTTGCTGTGCTGCATTTACCAAGTCTACCGGAGCTGGAGACTGCGTTTGCATTGGATCATCAACCACCGGATGCGAACCGGAGGCAACTGGATTGGGGGCGGGAATTTGCTGGAGAGGTAGCTGTTGAGCCTGCTGCTGAGGCAGAGGCTGGGCCTGTGGCTGAGGTTCAGCAAAGAGTTTCGGTGCTTCGGTAAATAATGGTGCAGCTGGGGCGGTCGGCTGTGGTTGCTCAAAGAAACTAGTCGACTGCTTAGGAGCAGGCGGCTTAGCCATAGCCTCATCTGCAGCAGCCTTTGTACTAGTAAGTTGGCGCTGCAAGTCAGCCACCATGTCGCGGGTTTGATCGCGCATTTCATCGAGCTGAGTCTTCAATTGAGTGATCTCAGAGTCTTTATGGCTGAGCTCTACTTCTTTTGCTTGAATCAAATCATTGCGCTGCTGAACCAATTCAGACAACTTCTCATACTGACCTGAAAACTCTTCCCAACGAGAATTCAACATCTCTTGAGTATCTTGTACTTCCTGATCTTTGGCGGCCAAAAGCTCGGCAAAGTCAGCGTCTTTGGCGTCCATACGCGAGCGCATTTCTTCATTCTGCACCCGCAACTCTTCCAGCAGAGCCATAACACTTTCGTCTTGGACCACTCTAACTACTTCTACTTCGCGCACAATCTCATTGCCTGAATTGGCCGAAGCAAGGGTGTATACAGGTTTGGGTGGGTCTGGAGCCTGAACCGCATCATAGGCAGCACGGAAGAAATCTCCCGATATGCGCTGCGCTCCCAATAAATCAACTAACTTACGCAACAAATCAGCTGGATGCTCAGAAGGAAATACAGCCCTATATGCGCATTTGAAAGTCCACGGGTCAATCAAACCAGTGGAAAGCTGATCAGCCAAACTGTGTACCAACTCTTCAGGTGTAAGCTTGGCTTCAGTCTTAGGCGGCTCAGCATTTCTCGATTCAAGAGTAACTATCAATTTATCGATAGCAGGAACTATATCGGCTACCGGATTTCGCGACTCAAGAGTGACGATCAAATTATCAATCGCTGGTACCAATTCGCCCACGGCCTGCATTGGCTCAAGAGCTGCTGACATTGATTCACTTAAGCTATTTAGACTCAGACCAATTTCGTTAAAAGCCTGGTGTTGTATTGTCTCGGCTAAATTTCTTACGATTTCAAGCTGCTCATTGGCAGCTTTAGAAATTTGCGCCATGTTGACCGAGCAAATTCCGAGCTGTTGGTCGAGGGTATTGAGTAGTTCGATTACCTGCTCTTGATGAGCGGTGTCGGCCACTTGATTGGTCTGAAGGGCCGCTATCTGACTTGGTGTGATGACCATAGCTAAGTCTGCTGCCTCAGGAACCCTAATTTCTGGAATATCTACAGCTCTAATATCTAACATTGCACTGTCAACTGAAACTTCAAAACTTGGTTGGCTAGCTTCGATAGATTGATTGTCGGCTGGTAAATCTTGACCAAGCTCAACTTCTGGTTCAGCGACCGCCAGTGCATTATCAGACACAGCGCCCGCACTAGTGCCAGAGCGTACATTTTTAGGAGAAGCCACCGGGGATACCTCAAGTGAAAGTTCGTTAGGCTGATCAACCACCGTTGGCTGAGCAACCACTGGCACAGCTACAGATTGAGAAGGTTCAACAGCGAGTTGGTATGGTTCTGGACTATAGGCATCGGGAGGCACGGTCTGCTTCGCCAGTGTTCCGCGCAAGCGAGCGCGTCTGGCTGCTAAAGACGAATCATCGCCAGACTTCCCCGAAGGCGCGTCCTGAGTAGAACTGGTTGCGCTTGCCTTGTCTTCGCGAGCCATCTAACAATCCCTTCCTAATGTCACCTGAGGCACCTACTTAAATATGTACCCGCCAGCACCGTAAAAATTCAAAGTAAAATGCCAAAATCAGCAAATTGCCAGAACTATCATGTAGCACCCCTTTATTCGAAGTGCTAACTTATTTAGTATATACCTCAAACGAGGCAAAGGCGCGCGCCAAAAGCGCTTGACAAGGCTGCGTTTCAACTGTACTATGCGTTCAAAAGTGGGTTCGTTAGCCGTTTATCTGTAAATTCCTCAAAGTTCACCTTACTAAATAAGACAATTATCGGCAGCTGGCAAGATTACAAGCGAGTATTGCCAGCCGATCCGAGGTAAATATTAAATAGAAGCGTAAGTTAGTTCTTGGCGACAATGCCAACGTCTAGAAAAGACGGGAGTACCCGGTGGAAATTGCCATCTGCCCAAATTGCGGGGCGGTGATTAAGCAAAAAGTAAAAGGTTGCGGTGCTTGTGGAGCAGCGCAGTCCAAGTTTGCCGCGACGATGGTGCCAACCCTGGCGTCAGCGGCTGCACCTATGGTGGTATCAGTTGCGCCAGACAGATTGATACTAGAGAGAATTGTCTCATCTCGCTCAGTGGCCACTCTCATACCGGGCAGCGACAGCACCTATGGCGATGACGGTGGCTATCTTGATCCCTTCAATCGTGATAATTCATTCCAAGATTTCATTCCCAATCTCTTCGGCACTTCAGTGTCAACCCCATCTCCGGTCGTATCTCAGGCAGTGACCGATAGCCCATCCGAGATTGTTGAGGGCTACGGCAACGGAAACGGCCACGGCAATGGCCAGAGCCACGATTTCTTCACATCAACGGGAACAGTAGTTCAAAATCCCCAGACCTCTCAAGAAATTGAAGTAGTGGGGGAAAGCACCCAGGCGAAAGCCCCAACCGACTTCTTTACTGCCGATCAAGCAACGCCAACCGTTGCCCCCTGGGAAATGGAACCAAGCGCCGATGAGAGCGAGCATGAGAGTGCGAGCGCTGATTCGGCCACTGCTCACGGCGGCAACAACTCAGAATCAGCCTCGCTCAATCAATTTAGCTTCAATCAAAACGCTATTCCCCAAGAAGAATCAACACCGTTCAGCAGCCCTGTTGAGCCAGACAGTGCTGTATCAGGTGCAATTGGAGGAGAGCGAGTTGAGCAAAACTTAGCACAGCCAGCCGAAGAGTCTGAGCACCAACAACCAGTTCTTGAAGCCCCGCAAGAACCGGCACCGCTAGCGGCCCCCCAAGAAGCACCATTTAACGTCCACAAAGAGCAGCCAGCACCAACGCGCCCACACGTAGCAGCACCTGATTTCTTTGCCTCCGACAAGGCCAAAGAGAACAATCAAGCAAAATCGAACAGCAGCTCATCAGAACTTGCCAAGCCAGCCAAAGCAGCTACGGCAGCTGCTTTTGATTTCTTTGCCGATAGTGCTGTAAGCAGCAAGAAGTCTAGCTCTAGCACGTCTGACAATCAGAAATCAGATAGCCAGGTCCAAGGCAAAGACAACAAGTCAGACAAGTCCGACAAAGATGCGCACGGCACCTTTGAAAGCTTACTAAATACAAAGAGTCGCCCCACAGGCGGCCATCCGGAAGTCGATGGTGGCAATTCAGCCAAGGCCGTTAAGGGGGCCAAGCCCTCAATAGCGGAGCCCAAGAGCGGTTCAGCAAAACGGCGCGCGGCCGCCCAAGACGAAGA
The DNA here is from genome assembly GCA_943367505.1 of Flavobacterium psychrophilum. Lineage (GTDB taxonomy): Bacteria > Cyanobacteriota > Vampirovibrionia > Obscuribacterales > Obscuribacteraceae. Next base: position 6,860 of record CALRJJ020000179.1, read on the forward strand.
TGACGATGAGGACGAAGATGAACGCGAGCAGGTAAAAGCGAAGAAGAAACTGCCGGTCAAACGAGCCAGGGATTTAGATGACGACGACGACGATGAAGATGACGATGACATTGATGATGTTTCTGATGACGAAGAAGAAATTCCACAACGTCGCTCATTCTCAGGTTCACCAGCAAGCCTGAAAAGCGGCGCTAGTAAAAAAGTAACAACCAATAGCCGTTCTCGCGACATCAAGAAGTCGAGCAGCGACGACGATGATGAAGATGACTCCAGTCGCTTGCGCAGCAAATTTGCCAGCGGTCAAGGACTCTTCACTGTAGCCGGCTTCCCCGTTGGTATCAAACTGATGGCCATTACTGCTGCCATAATTGGCTGCTTTGCTTTCGCTATTTTCCATGTTCTCGGTAACGTCGCCAGCCTTACAGCAGGGCAAAACCTAGCTGGCAAAGCCGCGAGCTTAACGGCAATGAATCCAGAAGTACCAACGCTCTCAGGTGATTGGCGCATACGCATCAAGCAGGGCAGCCAGCAGATAGTTGGTCAGATGGACCTAGACCAAAGTGGCACTAAGATTTCTGGCCGTGGTCAAGACCGAGTGGGGCCTTACACAATAGTTGGCTTCATTGATCCAGGGAAAAAGACCCTCAATTTCAAAAAGCGCTTTGTTGATCCCAATGGCCGCGAAACAGGTCCACCCATATTCTTTGTAGGCAACATTTTAATTGAACACATTCCTCTGCATGTCACAGGCATGTGGGAATACACAAAGAAATCCGGATCTAGCTTTGGCTATCTGAACAAGGCTTCTACGTCAAAAATTAAAGGCGAATGGCTCGCTCAGCTAGATCGCTCGAAGCCGCCCGATAAAGTCGCCTTCGGACTTCCAACCGGCCCACAGCAAGGAGCCCAGCCAGACAAAGCCTTCAACGCCTTCGACTTCTTGACGGGCAACGGCATCTTCGTCTTTGTCGGTGTTGGCCTAGCTCTAGTAATGGGCACCTTCACTATGTTTGGACCAACTGGTCAAATAAACATCTGGATCACAAAGCAGTACATTCCCACTCAAGTACGAGCACAACATAACAAAGTAAAAGCACAACTGGCAAAAGGCCTGAAGAAAGGCAGTCTGCCACTGGGCCAGAGAACTGAATGGAAATGGTGGTTCCCAGCCCCATGGGTTGTGAAAGATCTAGCTCTTCCTCCAGAAATGCGCAAAGTCAATCCACACGTATTGGTGCTCGGCCAGGGCGGCAAAGGCAAAACCAGACTAGTAGCAAATATGGTGGCTCACGATATCATGAGCGACGACAGAGCAGTGGTGGTGATCGACTCAGACGGAACACTGGTAGATTTACTCGCCCGCTGGATTTCAGCACAACCAAAAGCGCGTGAAATTGCCAAACGAGTCATTCTTATTGACCCCACTCACAAAGGCAATACCAGTGCCTTCAACCCGCTTCAGCTGGGTGACATGGGTGATGTTCAAACTGCCGCTGGTTCAATTGTTTATGGCTTCAAAG
>CALRJJ020000180.1:0-8348 GCA_943367505.1 Flavobacterium psychrophilum
TCAATTCCGCTACTGCCAAACGCCTCGAAATATCCGTCCGGTAGCCTGGTTCCTGAACAGGGCTGGCCTCCAGGTAACTTCAATCCGCTCATTCCAGGTGACGCTCAAGGCAATGGTGTCAATGCTAACGCCTACCCTAACCTATTTACCGACCTAATTGTGCAAGTTCCCAGTGTTGGCCCATACGACTTCAGCAAGATAGAAACCTGCGTTGAAGCCTCAAGAGGTAACATGGAGAGCGAAACAATTTGCCTGCAAAGTCAGGGCGGCAGCAAGATAAACTCGGCATTGCCCCCAAGGCTAAGTGGCTATTACAAAGCTTATTGGAGTCAGGTTGATAAAACAATTGATCCACTGGCAGCAGCCAGACTGGCAGCCAATAACTTCTTCTACACCATGAATATTTCAAGCAGTGCTCACTTCGGCTTAAACGCCTTTTCAAACGCAGCCGGCACCTCAAAGACATCAAACTGGTCTATAACCGATAAAAATTGCGATGCAAGCTGGACATATAGTGGTTCCAACAACTTCCGCATTCCGCTGATCGCTCTCGACAAAAGTAAATCGAACTATGACGAAGTGACAACTAGCATCAACGGCGATACCAATTCCATTCCGCTGAGACCCACTGGCAGTACTGCCATAGCTGAATCACTTCATGCCGCAATACTCGAGATGACAGACAAGGCTAAGTATAGACCCCAGGCGAAGCGAGCTATTATTCTATTCACAGATGGCGTGCCGAGCGCCCCAGGCTCACCAGCTGCGGCTGAGGCCGCGGCATACGCAGAGGCCGATTTAGCAAAAAAATATAGCATTCCTATCTACACCATTGGGCTCTCACAGAATGCCGCCATTAAGCCGCTGGAAGACAAAATTCTTGGTGACGGCAAGGCAAGTTCAGGCAAGGGTATTGCCTATCGTTCAGGAAATAATGCCATTTACGTCTCTGTAACAAATTCAGCCGACTTAAACAGTGCCTTTCAAGCAATAGCTCGCAGTCTAGTTGTTCTACAATAAAATAGGTGAAACATGAAAAAATCTAAGCGCTTCACGAGAACGGGAATGAGTCGCCACCAGCGCGGCAGTATGTCTATAGAGGTTGCGATTACAGCAACACTATTTGTAATTTTTACTATTCTAGGTTTTGATATGCTGACAGTAGTTTTTGGCTATTCAATTTTAGATTCTGCCGCAAGAGACGCAGCAAGAGCCGCAGCTTCAACGGGAAACAAAGCAGATGGCCTAATTGCAGCTCAGCAGGCAGTTCTTTCACACCGAACCGATGGCTATTTTGTGGTGCAACCTACGGTATCAGACTCAATATCAACAGATTTTGTTTACTACACGCCAGCAAAAGGATCTCCTTTTGTCACCGTTACGACCAGGAGTCAACTACGAATTCAGACCCCGGTTAGTTTCTTCGGAGCTTATCTAGCAGACGGTCAATTCCCCGTTGCTCGTAGTTACACGTTTCCAATACTAGGAGTGCCGTTTGTGCCGAGCACCGTTGTGGCGTCTGTGGCTAGTGGTGCCACGACTACAGTCACCACTCCCGGCACTGGCTCTGCTGGTTCCGGCACTGGCAAGACTACCGGCACTGGCTCTACCGGTTCCGGCTCTGGCAAGACTACCGGCACTGGCTCTACCGGTTCCGGCTCTGGTAAGACTACCGGCACTGGCTCTACCGGTTCCGGCTCTGGTAAGACTACCGGCACGGGCTCTACTCCCGGCACTGGCAAGACGGGTTCCGGAACGGGCTCTACTCCCGGCACTGGCAAGACTGGTTCCGGCACGGGCTCTACTCCCGACACTGGCAAGACTGGTTCCGGCACGGGCTCTACTCCCGGCACTGGCTCTACTGTCGTAACACCTCCACCAGTCATACTACCTAGCGCGGGATTCGCAGGATAGCCTAGTTTAAGAGACGAAGTGCTCCTTCAACCCATCACTTCTTTGAAATACCCTCACAGGTAATCTCACTTCATAGCCGTTAGCTTAGTCGCTAATGTTTAGCCAGATGTTGAGCTATGAAGAAAAGGAGTTACCCATGGCGAAAATAGAGAATTTTAAGAGGTTACTTGGCAAAGGTTTAATTGCTTCACTATTGAGCACAAGTGTCGGTGCGGCTCTTGCAGAGCCAAAGTTTGTACTACAGGAAAGCCCAAGAGCAGCAAGTTCTTACCAAATCGGCAAAACCAAACCAATGCCATACAACCCAAATATTCTTCTAGTAATGCCTAATAAGAGCGCCGAAGGTGATGAGATCAGCTCAACAATCAAAGAATTGCATGGCGAAATCGTTGGACGCATTGGCGAAGACGACCTGACAGTATTAAAGGTTAAAGTTGATCCTGCATTCTTTGCAGAAGCAGAGTCAAAGCTGAGCAAGGACAAAAAATTCAATTCGGTATCGCGCGACTTAATTTTCAGCACTGATGCTGTATCTGCACCAGTTGTTAATGATCCTAATTTTGCAAGTGAGTGGCATCTCGGCATGCTAAATGTAATCAATGCCTGGAAAATTACAAGAGGTGGACCAATAAAAATTGGTATCTTGGATACGGGAGTAAACGGTAGCATCAGAGACTTAAGAGGAAAGACATACTCTGGTTACAATGGCGTAGATGACTCAAATTTTCAACAAGATGTTCAGGGCCATGGCACCGCTGTTGCCACTACGGCAGCAGCGATTACTAACAATGGAGTAGGCACAGCCTCACCAGCAAGGCTCGCCTATATTTATCCGGTGCAAACAGCAAATGCTCAGGGACAACTCTCAACTGAGGCTATTTTGAGAGGGATACTAAACTGCAGCAAAAACGGGGTGAGAATCATCAATCTAAGTGCCAACGGCACACCACCTAATACCTTCGCGGCACAGCCCTCAAATTCGCCCTTACAGATGTATTTCAGGTCATTCTATGCCAATGGTGGACTAATTTTCAACGCTTGTGGCAACACTGCACTGAGAGACAGCAGCCCAGCGCAAAATCACTTAATTGCAGTGTCAGCAATAGACAATAGTGGTAAGTTGGCAAGTTTTTCTAATTTTGGTCCTTCCGTTTGGTTTACCGCACCGGGAACAAACATATATTGCACAAGTCGCAGTGAGAACGTGGTGGCAGCCTCTGGAACATCTTTCTCGTGCCCGCTGGTTGCCTCTGTTGCAGCCCTTGTATGGGGTGCTAACCCGAACCTGACCAATTATCAAGTGCAAAATATTCTTGTCGCGACCTGCCGCAAGTCTAACTCTGGCGCTATGAAGACCGAATCATTCGGCTACGGCTTACCCAACGCAGAAGCCGCTGTGAAAATGGCCTTGGGCATAAGGTAATCTCACTAAAGAATTGGCTAGCAGAGACGGTTTTTGCCCCGCCTCTGCTAGCTGATCATTCTGCCATGATTGGGGTAAGGTTATGAAAGAACAAAAACGCAGAATTAGTAGTGCCCATCAAATTGCCGAGCTCAGTGCGGTGTTTGGCTGGCTAATATTCGGTTTTGTCATCCCCATCGTCAATTTATCGGTAATTCCCGTCAGATGGGCAATTAGTTACTCAATCTTAGAAGCTGACCTAGGGCAACTGGCGCGCTGTGAAAAGTTTTCGCAAGCAACTACCGCTCATGAAGCAGACCAAGACGTGCAAACCAAGCTCAGGGTACTCGGTGGGGTAAAGTTGGAAGAATCAAAGCTGTTCCTAAGAATCCAAAAAACAAATTCTGAAATCGTTGAGCTGGAAGCCCCCAGAAGCTGTCCTCCTGGAATTCTAGCTTCAGCTACTCAGATATATTTGACCAGAGACTCAGTCATACGCATATCACCTCTAGCATCCTGTAACCAAAGCGGTCTCAAAATTCCAGGCCTGACCACACCTGTGACTTTGAAAATAAGTAACAGCAAACAATTTGAAAATACAAGCATAGACCCAGTGACGATGGAGTACTTCGCAAATGAATAATAGCTCTAGTGATAGCGGCTGGCATTTGCGCGCTATGCTACTTAAAATGCTGATTCCAGCTAAACCTATTAGTCTTCTATTCTTTATGATTTTCGTCTTTGGAATTGTAGTACCACCAGTACTTTGCTTAGAGTTTGCCGACAGCAAGGAAGCTGTGATTCGAGTGGAAACAGAGGAGGCCGAAGGTTGGTTTGACTATATCGGCTCAGGGCTTTCTGAAGCGGTTAAGGTGAATGTAGTTTCAAAGCATTCAGAAGAAGCCGCACCAGAAAAATACGAAACTCTCTGGTATCACGAGGGGTGCAGCATCGGATGCAACAGATACAGAGATCTATCCTTCGAAGACTCCAACTCAATCAAGATTCAAGTAGTCCCGAGCAAAGCAGAAAAGCTCACTCATGTTCAGGCTGCATCAAATGCGTCTCTGAGAATATTGCTAGATCTCTATGTAAGCGGTCATTCCATATCAAGAATCGTAGTTCCTGATGATCGCTTTGCTACTGCTGCTATTGCAGAAATGAACAGAGCTGGGCTATATGAGATTCAAGATCATGAACCGGAAGAAATGCTCAACTGCCCCATATTGATCACTCTTGAATCGGAACAATCAAGAAAGCTATACACCCTCTGCCAACGCTCTGAATATTGAGGTTTAATCATGAGAAATCTAAATTCAACCAAAGTCATCAATATCAATAGGAAATCTCGTGGATCAGTACTTATGCTAACAGCCCTTCTTGGCTGGCTAACTGTCACAATGATTGTAGTAATGATTTCAATAATGCTTCTTTATGCTGGGCTAACCACAACCCGCAGCTCAGCCGATCGCAAGGCGCTGGAAATGGCAGAGCGACTAAATCGAGGTAATCGAGTGGGCGAAATCAATGAGATGGTCAGCTATAGCAGGCAATTGGTATTCTCATCCAGAGGCATAGATGACGCAGTCAAAGAAAGTTACCCGCAGATGAAGAACCTCTCTCAATATCTACTCGATGATGCTCGCAAGGGCGCGGTGCTTGTAAGCGACGAGACAGCGGTCTTGAAAACACTAGCGGTTCGCGACGTAACGGCCCTTGCAGACAAGAAACGAGGGGCGGCACCGAAACTCTTAGATCTTCCTATGGTTCTAGTAGCAAAACCAAGCACTGCCTCAATTTTGCTTGGATCGGTCAAGTCTATTCCAAGCAATGTTAGATTGATGAATGGCCTAGCGAAGTTAGTAGAATATGACACGGCCAGGTGTTATTGCGAAAAATCAGGAAAATTCTATCGCTCTAACATTGACGCAAGACTTCCCTTTCCAGATAGTGATTTATGCTTTCCCTTCTCTTGCACACAGCCAGCTGCTGGGCAAGCCGTTGCTAATCTTAGGCTTATTCAAACAGCTGATTTCGAACCAATGGCAACGATGCGCAAAGAGCATGACTTTAGAGCAGAAGGGGTTATGAATTTCATACCATGTGCATTACAACTGAACCAGGGGGTTATAGTGAGACTTGGAAGCCCTGAGTTATGTCACACAAGCTCCGTCGGCCAAGGAGCAGCAGCATGTGCAACAGGAGCGTGCCCACAAGAGAAAGATTGACAGGTAGGAAGATAGTAAAGCGTAACCAAAAATGCGTTGGTTACGTTGGCTCAACTAGGAGTGATTTGACCCTACCGTGCGTTATAGATTTGCTGATTTTCTCCAGCGCGGCCTCGGTGTCTGGTTTGGCCATTGGGATCGTCCGATAGATAAACTTCGACATTACCGCTAGGAGTGACCCAAGCATGAGGCCAAACTCTTGTTGTACCATCAGCATAGTTTGTTGTTACGGCCCATTGATTGAAGCGGATGCATGCTTGGTTCACCCAACTAATTTCTTCTTGGTCATTGCGAAAGTATGCACAGCCAGTGTCTCTAATTCTATCCCCGGCCTCTTGCATTGAGCCAAAAGATAAACCATTTCTGAGTATTGCAGACATACCGTTGTTTGATGCTCTGATAACGTATTTGATTGGGTCGTAGTCAACATTTTGGTCCCGAAAAATACATTTGCCTTTGTCTTTGTAATCATCAATTGGTGTCATCTCAATTTCGTATGGCTCACGCTCTGAGCTTCGGCTAAAGCCCTTTGTGATTAGAAAATTGTCTTGCGGTTCAATTTGCAAATGGTCTGTTGACAATTGTCTTAGAGAGTCTTGGATTCTGCTACCTAATTGTTGTTCATTTGATTCTAGTGCCATTGGTGGAAGATCCTCATTATTTGACTATCGCCAGGCTGACTAAATTCTTTACTCATCGCTGATTTCCCCTTGCCAGTAAAAGCATCTCCAGCATCTGACTCGCAGTGGAGAGCTGAAGTATAAGGCCGCGAAGATATCATTCATGTGATCGTCAAAAAAGCTGGTTGCCACCTAGTTCTCTTTCGGCTGGCAAAACCCAGGTTTGGCAAAAAGAAAAGCAGGTTCAATCTACTTAGATTGATGCAAATTTGTTACTACGACTACCCGAACACCACTATCTTCCACTATCGCATAGAGGCTCTTGTCTGCATTCGGCACTTGTACATTGTGGTATCTCTTTCCGTCAAGCTTGGCTATGGTGTCGTTGAATGACTTAACCATTTCCATGTCTGCTAACTCTGATTTGTTGGCCGAGACCATGATGCCGGAGAAGCCACCAAACACGTTTTCAGCGTTAAAAGGATCATCGAAGTCTATGCGACCGTTCTTTCCTACGGTCCGGTCAAAGTGATCTGTCATCGCTTCTGCTAGGTTCTTGCCCAACGAAGCTGGGTCTTTATGCTGCGAAAACTCTTTTGTGATTGCAGCGAATTGCTTAACCAACTGAGGATCTTCCTGAGCAAGCGCTGTCATCCGTTTTTCGAATCGTTCGATTCTCGCCGGTTCTGTAATGTTTTTCGAGTAAAATTCTTTCAGAGAAGCAATCTCTTTCTTCAGCTCTGTTGCATCAAGTTTTGGATTAGTGTCTTTAGTTTTATCGACTATTTCGAAACCAGACAGCCAACTAATGAGTTTCGGACTCGGGTCGATATCGTTAACCGACGGTATATTTTGTGACTCTGAGGCTAGTTGCCGCCAAGCATCTCCAGGATAACTTGGAGTGTGGTTGATAGAATCGGAAGTTTCCATATCACCTTTAAACGTCACTTGCTCGGCCTCTTTTTCCAAAACTGCTCAAACTACCTCAGGCTGTTTGAGCTAAACATCGGGCTTTAGAACATCACAGCCTCTAGAAACGTCTGGTTTGGCTCTGGTCCCACGCTGTTGATTGTTCGGCTCGTTCACCTCAACCGCCATGGCAGAGCGAATGTACATGAGGGGAATACGAGCAACTTGCTTGTCTGGAAGCTCTACTCGCACAGTAATGATAGTGCCTTCACCATCCGCTTCCTTCTTGAGCAAGTCCGCGCCTTGAGGCAGGTGCTTGAACTGAATCTTCATCGGGGGGTAACCCTCTAATGGGGCCAACGTAATTGAGTCCTTATCCGGAAATAGTTTTTCCATTAACGTACTGTAACTGCGTGATAGCTCTTCATTAGTTTTTTTCTGAACGTCAGACTTAAGCTCTTTGAAGTTACGATTCACATCAGCCTTTTGCTCGGGGCTTAGGTTCGTTCCATCTGTGAACGGATTATCGCCGGGCTTGTTTTTAGTAATAATGGCTGGGTTAAATTTAACTGGCTCACCTCCAGCACAAGCAAGGATATCGACGTGAGGGAGAATGCCTGTCTCTTCAAGACGATCTCCTAAATCATTCTTCCCCGCACTGAGGCGCCCCGTGACCGGCTTATCGCCAATCAGTGAAAGAATGTCAAATGCTGGTTCAGTCCTCTCGATACCGGTTACTTTCGCCCCGTCCGACACTCTAGCATCTATAGCCACAAGAGAACCTCTTCTTTGAATTTTGACCGAAAGCTAACTAATTCCCGGCGCTAAATTGCAACTTTAGATTGCTAGACATTACATAATGGTGATCGCATTAGTCAGCTTTTGCGGCGGCTTTAAGTGTTTTCATACGCTCCAAAGCGCTCACCAATCGTGGCGTCTGAGTGCTCTGCTTTTCTCCCCAGAGAAGAATATTGTCGATAGCTAAGGTGTGGAGTTCCCCATTACCAAACTCATTCTTTGCCGGCAATTCGACTCCGTAATGAAGTAAATCTGACAATAGTCGATGCGAATTAATAGGCTTGCTCACCAAATAGTTTAAGCTGTTTTCAATTGCTAATGCCTGCTCGACTGGATTCCGGATTGTTGTTAAATACATGCTTAGCATTTCAGCATTGTCGCCGGACCAATCGTGAGCAAGCTCACGCAACAACTTACCGTTCTCATAAATATCGCGAACGATTTCCTTAACATGTGGATTATGATCGTAATACAACT
>CALRJJ020000181.1:0-8339 GCA_943367505.1 Flavobacterium psychrophilum
CTTCGAATACATTGAGATGTTTTACAATAGAAACCGGCTTCATTCTGCGTTGGCGTATCTAACACCCGCAGAATTTGCCCTTAAAGGTAAGAAAGTGGCCTAGAGCTAATTTTCCCCAGGCTACTGTCTACCAAAATGGGATCAGACCAGGTCCGTCACTGCTTATATTAGCTTTGGGGATATCAAACTCATTTGTTAGTTGCATGTTGATCACACTTATGAAATCTGTTCTATGGATAATGTTATGGTGATGAAACTTTTTAAAATTTTGGAAGGTAGAGTGAATGACATTTGACCGTAGTGATTCCGGTAGGCTTAGTGAAACATCTGAGTCAATAACCTCAAGCACAAAGTTTCTCGAGCAAATACAACAGGACCGTGCGACTTTACCAATTTCCAAAAATATTTCAGCTGACTCTGCTACAAACTCTCTTCCAAGGATCAATTTTTTTGATACCCAAAAGGTTGCATGGTCACCGTTTGAGAAAACTCCGAATCAGGCTGTCGACACGTGTTTAGCTGTCATCAACAACTCGATCAGGACAATGGGCAAACCAGACTTTGGAATAGGTCCGTGTCAGGATGCGCTGAACTCTACCAGCCCTGCAAATAGGCAGCAGGCCGTTTATATGTTTGATTCCACTATTGGAAGACGTTCGTTTTGCGACCGAGTTTTGGGCGGAGCATATTCTCTTTGGGCTGAAAAATGGGATGGCCGGGCACAAATTAGGCGTGTAGAACCAAAGAGCGGCTATTGTGAATGACCCGCTGCACGCCGTCGTTGTGGTGCCCTAAAACCAGGCCTTTGAGCTCGTGGATAGACGTGGAAGAAAAGTGATAAAGAGCTCCTTATTGTCAGTAAGGAACTCTTATCTACATCTGTGTTGCAGCAGTTGCTACTTGCTTTAGCGGTTGCCCTGTGACCGAATTACAGGCCTACTGTGACATGGCTGCAGTGTTCTTGCCAAAGTTCTGCCCATTCGTCTCGTAAGATTGTTTCCTTTTCTAGCAGGCGCACCACAAGTTGCTCCTCAAGAAATAATTTGAAGGATGGACTTTCAAGAATTCGTGTCGCCCGTGCTTTGCAATTGTCCAGAATCTTCTTGATCTCGCGATCAATTTGGTCTGAAGATTCATCGCCCAGCCCATAGCCTTGTGGCACTCCCATAGCTTTGCCAAGAAAAGGATCGCTGCTGTTGGCTCCAACTGAGATTGGTCCCAGTTCAGACATTCCAACTTGAGTGACCATCAGCTTGGCAAGAGTATAAGCCCTGTCGAAGTCATTTTGAGCACCAGTGGTGGTTGTGCCCAAAAATAGTTGCTCGGCCAAGTTGCCAGCAAGTGCTGTGGTAATTAGCCCCAGTAGCCGCTCTTTTGTTGGGAAGTTGCCTTCATCGCTGCTGGCAAAGGCGGTATAACCTCCAGCCTCACCAGCTCCGATGATGGTAATTTTGCTAACTGGGTCACCCCAGTTGCTTTTCCAGTCTAACTTTTGAGTAGCGAGGTATTGACCGACTATGGCGTGTCCGCCTTCGTGAATGGCCAATAGCCTTTTAACATCGGGTGAGAGACGACGCGACTTGCCTTCGGTGGCTGCGCCAGCTTGGCTATCCCAAACCGCTTTGGATAGATCGGCCATAGAGACTTCGCTCACCTCCGACCCGCCTCTCTTGAGAGCATTTACAGGTGCATGTACCTTGAACATCGCTGCAATATCCGCGCCCGTCATGCCTGTGGTGTCAGCGGCAAGGGCCTCCAGGTTTACGTCGGCCGCTAGAGGTACTCCATTGCTATATAGCGTGAGCAATTCTAGGCGGCCCGCTTTATCAGGCGGCGATACTGTGACTTGGCGGTCAAAGCGCCCTGGGCGAAGCAGAGCGGGGTCGAGCTTATCTGGTCGGTTCGTGGCGGCAATAATAACTAGGCCGCCGTTACCTTCAAAGCCGTCCATTTCTGTCAACAACTGAAGCAAGGTCTGTTCTCTTTCGTCATTGTTGACGCCAATTCCAGCACCGCGGTGCTGTCCTAGGGCGTCGATTTCATCGATAAACAAGATAGCTGGTGCTTGGGCCTTGGCTTTGGCAAACAAGTCGCGCAGTCGTGCTGCCCCTACACCAACAAACATTTCGACAAATTCTGAGCCAGACACGCTGAAAAATGGCACGCCAGCTTCACCAGCGACGGCTCTTGCTAAGAGAGTTTTTCCGGTTCCGGGAGGCCCCACCAGGAGAATACCTTTTGGTGGACGGCCTCCCAGTTTGGTTAGTGTGTCTGAGTTCTTGAGACATTCGACAAACAACTGCATGTCTGTCTTCACTTCGTCTAATCCTGCTAGATCTGCGAAGGTTACCTTTGTAGCGTCAGATTCGATTTTCTTGGCAGAGGATTTGCTGGAGCCTGACAGCCGATTTTGCTGATTAAGGGTGCGAAAGGTACTGACCAGCATCAGTACTAATAACACTCCCATGCCGACATTAACTACAAGCCCAGTCAGGGCTCTCGATTCTTCAATGTTCATAATTTTTAGGAGATACCGCGGTGGATGGTAGCATCGGCGATGCGCTTGTGAGCAATGACGTAGGCGCTCAGTCGCTGCGAGATCTTGGCAGCGCTGCTTAGAAGTGAGACTTCAGTGTAGGCAGCCGTGATCATTTTCTCGAGGTTGGTTCTTACTTCTGAAAGATCCCAGTAACGGCCGCTTCGATTTTGCACCCATTCAAAGTAGCTAACGATTACACCACCTGAGTTGGCGAGAATGTCAGGCACGACTTTAATGCCGCGATTATTTAAAATCAGGTCAGCACTGGGAATGGTGCAGTCATTAGCACCTTCAACAATCAAGCGTGCTTGCAGACGCGCGGCTATTGTTGGGGTTATAACTCGGCCGAGGGCAGCGGGAATTAGAACGTCACACTTTGCGGCGAGCAAGTCTTCGTTGCTTAGCGCAGTTGTTTCCGGGAATCCATTGAGTGAACCATGAGTGTTGTAATAGACTTGTGCCTCTTCTACATCGATACCCTTTTCACTATAGACACCTCCAGAAGACGTACTGAGGCCAATGATTTTGACCCCACATTCGTCGGCCAGGAGCTTAGCGGCGTGATAGCCAACGTTGCCAAAGCCTTGAACTACAGCGGTGGCTTTTGCTAAATCGAGGCCGATTTCGCCCGCCGCAGCTTTTGTTGCGTACATCACGCCTCGGCCTGTTGCTTCATTACGGCCAAGAGAACCAAAGAGACCAACTGGTTTTCCGGTGACGACAGCCGGCTGTTCGCCATGTCGCTTGGAATATTCGTCAAAAATCCATGCCATCACTTGCGGTGTGGTATTAACGTCTGGTGCTGGGATGTCAATTTCTGGTCCGATTTCAGCAGCTATGAGACTGGTGAAATTGCGAGTGAGTTGCTCTAGTTCTCTTGCCGATAATTGTTTGGGGTCGCAGGCGATGCCTCCCTTAGCACCACCAAATGGAATGTTGACAAGCGCTGTCTTCTGCGCCATGAGTCGAGCAAGTGTAGTCGCTTCCTGCAAATCAACGTGGGGGTGAAAGCGCAATCCGCCCTTGAAGGGGCCTCGGCGGTTACTGTACTGAATGCGATAACCAGTAAAGGAAGTTACCGAGCCATCGTCTCTGCGTAGTGGCACTTCAACGATAATTTGCCGTTGTGGTTTGAGGGAAAGCTCTAGAATATCGCGCTTGATTCGTGGATAGAGTTTTGCAATCTCTGTCAGCGCTTGTTCTTCATAGCTTACGGTAGCATTTGTGTCCGGTGTAATGATGGGAGTGGTGTCGAGGGCAGCACTCGATGCGGTTGAACTGAGCGTCGAAGTTTCCATAATTTTAGACTAGTTTGTTAATTGACCTGAATCATACTCATCCACAGATGCAGGCTACCTGCTAGCTGACATACTCTATCTAACACCGCTGTTGTGAGAACAGGCTGGGAGGTTAGCTTTATTACTTTGATTGGATCAAATGATTTGAGCGATTTGATCGGCGAGTTAATCAGCGGCTTAGAAGTAGGGGATGAGAATAACTATTTCTGGCAGTTGTGCGAACTTCCAGTCAACCAGTTAGGGAGAGATAGAAGTCAATTCTTGCTTAAGGTAGATTCATTTTTAATTTATTGGCATCGCGAGGTTGCGCGATTGCTGAGCAGCGTTTACCGATGCAAATAGATTTGAGTAGTTTGAGCCGAAAACTAGCAGCAAAGTATGATGCGCCAGGTAGCGACTGCTCATTCTCTCTTATTAGTGATTGCTCAGGCGCTTTGGGGGCCACATATTTGACGCTGCTTGGGTGACATAGCCCATCTGATACTAGTTAGTGTCTGAGTAAGCGTGTTGCTATGTAGTCAACATTAATGGTTAGCTGAAGTGATTTCTTTTCATCAATCTCACCCGGAACCATCCTAACTCGCAACTCATCCACCTATGAATCTCACCGGCCGAGAATAACAACGCAAGTTGTTGAGGGTTCGACTCCTTCCATAGGAATTGCAAGAAGTGGTGCAAGCGTTAGTGGTGACAGCACTGGCCTTGATAACACCTATTGCGACCGCAAAGCCGAACGGTATTCGGCACACAATAATGACCTTGAGAGAGAACATATGGCATTTCGTAATTTCGCTAAACTCGTAGATGTAAAAGTACGCGAGGGTGTAGCTGCTCTGACTGGCGTTGAGACTGCTGCTTGGCCTGATTTGAAGAACTCTCTAGTTGAGCATGGTCGCTCAACCCGGGCAAGGCTTCAAAAAGGCGTTCAGCAAGTACCTGCCGACGCTACTAGGTTTGAAGAAATCGAGCAGGATGGTCGTGAGCAGTTAATTGAAGAAGCTGGCCAAGCCTTGAACAACGCAGAATTTGCTGCAGTCAATGTTCTATTGGACGTGCAGAACCGAGTCATCCAAGTGGTCTTACAGGTCGAGGCAAACGTCGCCGATGCAATTGAAAGCTTCACCGATGATTGTGCGACTTCTCATGCTGCTGAATCTACAGCTGCTGATGAGGCTGATGCGCCAACCGACTCAGTGAAAGTTGAAGTCACCGGGTCTGAGCTCCAAGCGACAGATGTTTCGGAAGCTTCGGAGCAACTTTCTGAAGCACCTTCTGAACAACTTCCAGACCAACCTTCAGAACAATAAAGACATATCTCAGTGTCTGTTCAGCTTGCGACTAGTTATTCAGGCTCAGCCTGGATAGCTAATCGGTCTGGAAATCTTCTGACTTACCTGATGGTATTGGTCATATGTTTTGACCAATACCATTTTTTTTCTTTTCTGACCGCCTCAAAAGTAAGCTGAACAGCACCGAAACGCAGGAGTCTTATCGTGAACAGTCCTATTAAACAACCGTCTTATAATCCTGACTTTTTAACTAGGTCAGTGCGACTTGCCCAGCTTTTCAGGGTATCTGGCGGCTTGGTTCGCCGTTTGGCAAAAATCAAGCTCTCGCGAGACCCTGTAAAAGTAAACCAAGCAAATATTGAGCTGGCGGAATGGTGTAAGTCTCAGGCTTTGGCATTGGGTCCTACTTTTATAAAACTGCTCCAAAATATCTCAACGCGGCAAGACCTCTTGCCTAGCCAATTCATTGAGGTGTTTTCAACTCTTCAAGACCAAGTTGAAACCTTCGATTTTGATTTGGCTCGGCAGGTTATTGAAAACGAATTGGGAGGAAGTCTCGAAGAGTTGTTCTTGAGCATTGATAAGACTCCAATTGCGGCGGCTAGCATTGGGCAAATCTATCGAGTACGTTCGCTAGATGGAGCAGAGAAAATCGTCAAGGTGCAGCGACCAGGAATAGAGCGTGTGATTGCGCTCGATCTGACTCTTTTGCGTGTGATCATTCAGCATCTTCAAGTTGCCGTGCCCCGACTTGCCGAAGAGTCTGATGCTATGAGCATCATCGATGATCTAACTGAGACTTTTAGACAAGAACTCGATTTCACGATTGAGGCTGATAATGCTGAAGAGTTCGTTCTGATGTTTTCTGACCCAGCTGAGCATGTCTTAATTCCTGCAGTTGATAGAAAATTGAGTTCTACTAGAGTTCTAACCCTCGATTATCTGCCTGGGATAAAACTGAGTAAGTTTCAGGGCAGCAGCACTCAAATCAAAAAAGTAGCAGAGATTGTTCTTATCGCCTTCCTTAAGCAGTTAGTTGTGGAAGGCGTTTTTCATGCTGATCCACACGCTGGCAATATTGCCGTAAGGCTCGATTCCGAAGGCAATCCTAGCGTCATTCTATATGACTTCGGCATGATAGGAAGGTTGACAAAAAAAGAACGAGAGTCACTGTTGAAGATTGGTATTGCCGCGATTAAAGAAGACGTGGATGAGCTTATTGCCGTTTGCGTCGAAGCCGGAATATTGGGTGTGGCAGCTCTAGATAGCCTAGATATTCGTCGAGTCATGGCGAGGTTTATATCTAGGCTTGACAAGCTCTCCGCCGATAGTGTCATAGAGTTGAGAGATAAACTGAGCCGGGCATCCGAAAAAGGCGGGCTTAAGTTCCCAGCCGAATTCATGCTTGTTGGTCGCACACTTGGTGCCATAGAAGGAAACATGGGCACCTTACAGCGGGCTTCTACCGAAGATCTCAATCTTAGTACTGTGGTGCTCAGTCAGACTCAGGCTATGGGTGCCCAATTCTTTCCTGAGCCAGTTAACGCTGCTGATAGAGTTGTCTATGATGTTGAACAGTTAAAGGCTGTTGGATTGCAGATTCTCAAGGCTAGCCGTCGCGGTTTCTATCAGCTTGAAAATGGCACACTGATGATACCTGTCGCAGACGAAGAGGTGGGCCGCGCTGTGCGACGATTGAACTACGGCTTCAAAAGTCAAAACGCCTTGTTACTTTGGCTAGGCTTCTTCATCAGCGGTATGTTTTTTATCTCGGCAAATCAACGAGGCCCTGGTGATTCTCTTGTCACACTGAGTTTAGTTTTTCTAGAGCGTTGGCTTCAAGCTGAGCGCCGTCTAGACAGCTAGTTATCCTAGTATTACTGACTTCTTTCACAAGAGCTTAAAACCCTTCTGAACCAAGGGCCTAGTCAGCTTATGTGTTTCATCTCCAGATACTCAGCCACGCTCACAAAATCAATAGGGAGTTCAAAATGTCCTTGCAAAAATCAAATGATTCAGAGGCAGTAAAGTGCTTCGAGGTTAAGGATGGCGAATTGCTAGACGGTATAGGTATATCAAGAGAAGGTGCGAATCTAAATATTAATTTGGGCTCTGTTGCTGTTCCTATAGAGGTACCGGATTACTTTTCTGGTGAGAGAATTTACTGGGCTAAGTTAGTTAATGGCTCAGGAACCCTTTCGATAACGGCTTGCAATCCACAGCTGCATTCGTCTAGAAATCTCGTTCGTCTGATTGCTGTTGATAATTGCAGACCTCTCTTGCGCTATAACAATGATCCCCGGCGTGACAAACTTCTTCGCCAAGGGGAAACTAGCGTCACCGGAATGACTTTCCACTATGAAGGAGTCCAGGCCTTGGCTCTTATGGAGCCTTATGACGAAATTACCGTGTTCCAGAAAGAAGCTCGACGATTCTCTAGGAAAGATAGCTATTCTTCGGCATGGTCAGTTTCATTTCTTGATGGTCTTTCTCTAAATGTCTCTAGAGCATGAGCTAATTGATTTTCGTATTTCTTTAGGTCTATCAAGACCTTTTTTCTATCGCTTGTTAGTCGACCAGTCTATTTCATCGGCGTTTCAAACGGATGAAGAGAAGCTGTTTGTTGATTGAACCTAAGCTAACTTTTAAAGGTTGAGAAGTGACCAGCTATTTTTCCCTAGAACAATTTCACGGGCTTCACCGGCAAGATACAGAGATCCGCTAATGCTAACCAGATCCTTCTTGCCACATACTTGGGATGCTTGTAATAGTGCCTCACTTGTAGAATGAGTTAAGTAGCAAGTAAAGCCCTTACTCTCTGCTAGCTCCAAGATCTTTTGCGGCGCCATTGCTTTGCCGAGCTTCGAGCGGCTAATTATAAGAGTCTTCGCGTTGCCCTCGATTGCCTAGAGCATTTCTTCAATGTTCTTATCTGAATTTACTCCGATTACGTAGACAAGGTTTTCGAAGCGAAAGTGTTTTTTTACTGCTGAAACTAGCACACGCATTGACTCACCGTTGTGTGCGCCATCTATCACAGTTCTTACCGCTCCCGGCAAGACTTCTAATTTGCAGCGACTTCTGATAATTTCCATTATTTGTGGTTCTGGCTGATACCCGATCACAAAAGTAGAAAATTGTCGAATTCAGCGCTCTTTCGCTGGC
The DNA here is from genome assembly GCA_943367505.1 of Flavobacterium psychrophilum. GTDB lineage: Bacteria > Cyanobacteriota > Vampirovibrionia > Obscuribacterales > Obscuribacteraceae. The sequence continues at coordinate 8,292 of CALRJJ020000181.1, forward strand.
AATTGGTTGATAACTAGTAGGCAAGAAGTTTTTCGCCAACAACTCCAT
>CALRJJ020000182.1:0-8332 GCA_943367505.1 Flavobacterium psychrophilum
GTGACAAGAACATAGCGATCAAAGAAGAACTCACACAAATCCGCACAACGAAGCGAATAAATTATGCGACTACCAATCTTGGCACTGCGCCAGCTCCTTATGTTATTGATCCGCGAGCGAGTTCAGCCTGATTGAGTAGTCGTCCAGTCGCAGATCACACTTTTGCAATTACCTCCTAATACACTGACACTACAAGCGAGTAAGAAGCTAGGTGTCGGTGACGTACCTATCTATAGCGAGCCTGAACCTATGGGGCGGCTGAACCTACAGCGCACCAGAACGAATAGCACCACTTTCAACATATAGAACCTGGGAGTCACTAGAAATGATCGCGAACACACCAACTGCCAACAATTATGGCCTCCATAATTTGAGCGACAAAAAGCTTATAAAGGAATTCGCCTGGAAGATTGAAACCGTCGCCGGCGCCCAGGCGCAGGGAGTAGAAATTCCACCTACTATATTTGAAGAGCTCTGGATCTATCAATCAGAATCAGATAGACGCATGCAAATAAGTGAAGATAGATGCCGTTTTCTCTCTATCTATTCTTTATTGGCAGACATCATGATCTGCTTGCATGTGAACAGCCTAGAAGACATCTTCTCTGGGCTGTCACTTGGCCACGAAAAATTGCCAGACAGAATTGTTATGAATCCGCAGAACCCGCATTTGAGCGAGATACATTTCTATGCTTCAAATGACCACTTACTATTCGTTTTCGAACTAGCATCTGCATTACCAATCGAAAACGCCTGCAAAATATTTGCTGATGCCGGTACAAACCTCAATCGCAAAAATGGTTTCAAGGCCAAATTCTCTTCAAGCATAAGAGAAGGCCAAATTAGCCTTGTTCTCGATGCAATAGATGGAAGAGCATTCTGCAGCAAAATTGAGCTAACAATTTAAATAGACCGTTATCTAAATTACCAAAACTAAATTCGGGCCAAGAGGCAAATTGAGCGATGAGAATACCAAAGAGATTGAGCTGGAGCAGCACCATTGCGCTAATAACAACTATTATCTGCGGCCAGTTGCTTTACTGCCTCGAAGCTTCGGCTGCCAATCCGCAGCCACCGCTTCAACTCGGGTATACCCAGCAGCCTTCCACACTCTCTGGAATGGTAAATGGTATGCTAGACGGCCAGCTGGTCGAGAAAGGAAATGAAATAAAAAGTACACCAATAGGTAACTCTGGTTTGACAGATCAAGGTACAAGACCACCAATATTGGTAACACCAGATAAGAGTGGTACAGGAAGTTTTCGACCAATACTCAACAGCCCAGGTCCGTCAATCACAAAGAAATACAACGGCCCAATGAATCCGCCACTAGCAATGCCAACTGAGATTATGTACTTGGCTGGCGGGAAGGTACTCAACGAGGTAGGAGTAGCAACCAAACCACTACCATTTATATCATTTCCCGCTCAAGTAATTCCTATGAACTGGCCAGCGAGTGACTATAAACCGCTACTCGGCATTTTAAATGGTGGCCCGGTCTCTGACAAAGAGGATTTTCTCTTCGAACAGATTGGTGCTGTGAAGACGGCAGATACGCTATTGAACGTTCCGATTCAAACAGTTAAGGCACGCACGATCGCCGATATGCAGGGAGTTTTAGATACAGGGGGCCGAGTGGCTCAACAGAGCTTCACCGCTGGCCTGGCGGAGCTAACGAAACCGATCCCCAACCCTTCAGCCGCCAACCCGTCGAACCCTGGGCTGGCGAAAGTCAACAAGATGTACTTTGCATTCTTCTTACCACTAGCGATTCTACTGCTTCTACCTGGTGCCGCCGCCAGCTCAACGCAATTCATTATGAAAAATGCTGGGCTGCTTCAAGCCGGCAACGACAATATCTTCTCATTCCTACAGCGGCCACTGATAGCACTATTCATGATGGCAGCATGCCCATTGTTTGTCGGCATGGCAATAGATGTTGGCAATGCCATGACCTCAGCAGTTGCATCAAACCTTGATGAGCAAGCAATTCTGCAGTGGTTCGAAAGCAACACAAACAAGCTGAGCTTGGCACCACAGGCAGGTGGAGTGACAGCCGCAACAGCAGTAGGTGTAGCAACCGGTACAGCCTCTACGAGTGCAGTTGTTGACACGGCCATGAGTGCGGCGCAATCACTTAAGGGTGCAGTTATGAATACAAGTTCTGCACTGCTCACCAATGCTGTGCAGATTCTCACTGTATTCCAACTAGTATTGGTAGCTTACTTATATGTGATGGGGCCAATCGCATGCGCCATGTGGGTTTACCCAGACAGCAACATCGCCTACTTCAGACGAGCCCTGGGCAGCTGGCTCAACGGCATCATCTGCCTTGTGCTTTGGAAATTCATATGGGCCGTAATTCTTCTCAGCATCCAAAGCAGACTAACCTGGCTGAAAGAAATAGGAGCTCCAGCCGGAGATGCAGACTGGGAGTCATTTATGTTAGTGGCTTTTCTAACACTCCTCGCAATTGCACCGGCAGCATGTTTCAGCTTCAACCCAGGTAGCTATGTCGATGCAGTGTTGGCCAAGGCTAAGCAGATGTCGAAAGGAAAAGGAGCAGCCAGCTCACTTTCGAGCATGGGAATCTAGCATCGCGAGATGAGAGAACATGCCAAAGGACGGCAATTGTGGACAATGATGCGCAAGATACAATTCAGGAATTTTCTCCGGAGCAAGATGCTCCGAAGATTTCTGGTGAGGAAATTGTGCGACTACTCAGCCTATTTGAGGATAATCTGAATAAAGGACAGCTCTCAATTTACGCACTTAAAAAAATTGTCACTGCATTTGAGCAGAGTCCGCGAGAGATAGAACCCATTCTAGATCAAATAAAAGAAATTATTCTCTCACAACAAGCGCTAGCGATTAGCTATGAAATTATTCCTGAAGATAAGCTAATTGGCATGAGAGTAGAAGATATTATTGGTTTCTTCTCTTTCGACACTAAGACACCACCATCATTCTATGCAGTTTTGACAGAAGAAGAAGCTGAGGCTATAGCAGCACAAACGGGACAGCCCGTTAGCTATTTGCGCAGAGTAAGCTGGAAGAAATTCAGAGAAGTAATCGTACTATCAACTGTTTATTCTGAGCCGATTGATCTTGTAGAGCTATATCGTAAGAGACCCCTCTTCATGGCGATAGTGCCGCAACAACAAATAGTCGTTCAATAATGTCATATTATTTTTATGCCATAAGCACCATACTTAGTACTAACTAACCGTTGCTAAACGAACGGTTACTAAAAAACAAATTGTCTTCACTTTGTCCTCGAGGCGATGCCCGGCAACGCCAAACTTACTAAAAACCAAGCCCAACAATCAGAACCAAAGAATAGCGCGCGATAAACGCGTTTAACCCTTGGCTTCCGTGGTATATCAGACTTACTAATTGATGGTCTTTTTTAATCATGGCCAAAATACTCATAGTTGAAGACGATTTAGGCCTGCTAGAAAACCTAGCAGAAACGTTTAGTCGCGAAGGTTTTGTGGTAGAGACGGCATCCGACGGCCTAGATGCTGTCGAATTACTGAAGATGACCAAGTACGAAGTATTAATCGTCGACTGGAAGCTTCCTGGACTTTCAGGTCCAGAAGTCTGTGAACAGGCTTCTTTGCTGCTGCCGACGGCAAAGCTATTAATGCTGACTGGTAAAAGCGACCTAATGTCTAAGGTATCTGGCTTTGCCTGCGGCTGCGACGACTATATGTGCAAGCCCTTTGATATGGATGAACTAACAGAGCGAGTCAGGGCTCTACTGCGACGAAGCGCCAATCAGTCACCAGGCAAGCTTACTCACGATGGCCTGAGCGTGCTCAAAGACAGTAAGAAAGTTGATTTTAAGGGCAAGCCGATTCAACTGATGGCCAAAGAGTTTGAAATACTGGCGGTTTTGCTTTCGCAGCCAGAGACCGTTCATTCTTACCAGGCCCTTCTCAACTCTATCAATGACGAGCAAGGAAGCAAGGACGCGCTGCGCACTTACATCAGCAGACTGAGGAAACGTTTAAGTGACGTTGGATGTGAGCTAATAATAGAAAATGTCGCCGGAGAAGGGTACAAAATTGGAGTAGCCCAGGAGCAATTAATCTAACCGATATTATCTTAAGGGCGTTCGGCAAGAGGCAAGGATCAGGTATCGCAGATGAATTCGGCCAGACTTCTTATGATAGAGGACGACATTGACCTCGCCGAAAACGTAATTGAATATTTGGAGCAGAGCGGCTATAGAATTGAGCACCATGATAGCGGCAAAGAAGCACTGGGTGGTTTAAAAAGTGATCAATTCGATCTAGTCATTCTCGATATTGGCCTGCCCGATTCAAACGGCATAGATATATGCAAAGCACTAAGAGAGAGTGGTTTTAGCGCTCCGGTCATGTTTCTAACTGGTCAAACTGACTCAGGCTCTAAAATTCTTGGCCTGAGAGCTGAAGCAGACGACTATCTCTGCAAGCCCTTTGAACTAGACGAACTGGGTGCAAGGGTGAAAGCGCTACTTCGTCGCGGTTCATCTAACTTGATTGGGGATACTTTGGTGCATAAAGGGGTGTCCTTTAGCACCAGAGAAGGCACCATCTCATTCGGTACTAAGCAAATTAAACTAGCCCCAAGAGAAGCTAACTTCCTAGAGTTTCTCATGCGAAACCCTGGCAAAGTCTATAAGTCAAACGAACTGCTTGATCACGTTTGGCGCTCTGATAGCTCCGTATCAAGCGAGAGCGTAAGAAGTTGCGTGTCATTTTTGCGGAAGAAATTATCTGGCGCTGAGTTTCCTACCATGATTGATAACATTCCAGCGCAAGGCTATAGACTTTCAGATTAGCTAAACACTAGAGCAAGAAAGAGAGTGAGTAAATAGACCTGTAGGTTACTAAACTTCGAACCAGCCCCATCTAAGTCATCAAGAATGTCCACATGGTCAAACGACCTGGGTCAACCCAATGACTTGAGCCCAGAATAATCTGCAGCCGAGTCGCCTGGGGAAAAATAGTCATTGTTTTTTGCGAAGCACTAGTATTTTGCGAGCCGATTGAAAAATCAATTTGCTTCAAGCCAACAGCAGTGGCTTCCACAGAGCTAGCAATTCCAAGACTCTTGCGAATATTTCGACTGTCTGCTCGCGTGGCAAGCAAATTAGAAAGCTCAGACAACGTAATGTCTTGCTCAAAATAGCTCTTGTTCACCCCACCAATATTGTTAGTGGGCGAACGGTAGAGACTACCGCTCGCTATTGAGTTTAACTGTGTTTCTGAACCGAACATTTAGATATTCCTTCAAGATAGCGGCGACCTGCGCCAGAACTAGTAAATCTAGACCCTGTTGAATCATTTTATGAAAGAAGAGGTTACATCGGTGTGATCATCAAAAATGTGGACAACAATAATCCGACAAGCTGGAACTAGATGGAAAGACTAGCTTCTACAAGAAAACCGATTCATGATCATAACTTTGCAATCAGGAGCATGCTTTGATTGAGCCTCACAGATGAAGTCGATATGAATTGATTCAGTTCTAAAGTTAACGAATTCAGTAAGCGAGTATCTCTCGCATGCAGTCTCACTGGAGAATGGTTATGTCTCAGCTAGATTCAGCAGAAGTATTAAGAACCGAGCTGGCAGCATCCGAAAGTGACCAATTAAGTAGAAGCATAGATTTTCGCCCGCTGCCTAAAATAGCTCAAATAGATCGAGACCTCAGAATTAGCGATAACACGGCAAGTAAACATCTGCCCGCTTTTGAAGGTATGTTACCACTCGATAAAGACGTTGAAAAAGCCCACCAGCGGCTGGAAAAGCAAGCAGGAGATTCAATCAAAGATCCAAAGAAGCTCGCCGAGTTCAGAGAAAATATGAATCGATTTGAGTTAACGGCAGAGCGTAATAATGTAAGACCATCGCAAGTAACAGAAACATATGAGCAGTTACAGCGCATTCTTGAAGCAAACGGAGACAAGCCACTCTCACCGAAGCAACGAGAAGAAGTTGCTCAGCAGTGGATGGCTCGACTCGCTGATCCAAGTCGTATATCACAAGGCTGGCACGATACTTGTGGATATGCTGTACTAGAGTTTCGATTGGCAACAAAGGAGCCAGAAAAAATAACCAAGCTCATGGCGGATGTTACCACAGACGGAAAGTATATGGTTCCAAATTGGCGATATGTCAGCGAACTAGAAGCCAATGGTATAGAAATTTCTGACGACAACGACATACCGAAAAAGCCACTCTATATGGATAGCGTGAGCCTAATTCCAGACAGCGAAGCCAGTGGTAAATCGCCTTTTAAAGACAGACGTGACTATGCAGATCAGCTGGCACAAGTCATGCTGGTTAAGATTAGGTACGACGGGATAGGCGATAAGTCTATTGATGCAAAATCAGGTCTATCTACTTACCAGCAATCGCCAATAGTACAAAGAGCGGACGAAATAGATCCAAGATATCCCCATAATACATCTGGAGAGAGAGTGGTTTCGGGAATTAACCCACTTACAGGGAAGCTCAACGTAAGAGATGACAATGGACACGGTTCCGGCGGCTTTTCAAAAGAAAGCGATCAAACCTATGTAAATGAAGTCATCACAGGCAGGCACGAAGTCATAGCCATGAAGCGAAAACTGGTGAAAGGAGAGCAATCCGGTTTTGCCTTGGAAATCAAATCGATAGAAGATTTGAGAAAGCAACTTAACGAACTAACACAGACTGATAACTTGCCGTTTGCAGCGAAAGTCGTAATTGCTAATCCCGGAATAGTAGAACCGTTCTTGGCCCGCAGCGGGGAATCAAAAGAAATTCCAAAAGATGCTGTCCACTTTATCTCTGTAACAAAATTTGATGGACTCAACAGCGTTGAGATCTACGATCCACTAGGAGAAAAAAGGACGCTGACACTGCCTCAACTTTATCAAGCTATGACATATCCTGAAGGCTATTCGCCTCCAGAAAAGAAATAGCTGTCAATGAAGTTTCGGAAGAAGCCGTTATAAGCTTGAGCGAATCGAACTCAGCTTAGCTCTTGAAGAAAGTCTTTGACCAAAAGAGTTCGAAGGTCCTTTTTAAGCAATTGTGGCTCAACTTCAAGAATTTTATTGAGTGAACGATAAATATCAGAGGTGGTGTCATTGCTAATATGACGAGGCTTTAGTTCTGCTTCGAGCTTCTCAATACTTACGCCAGATATTCCAGCGTCCTTAAGGTTACTTGCCAATTTGCCCCGCTCTAGTTCTAGCGAAGGCTTCTCGGTTAAGGTTTTGAGTTTCTCAGACTGTAATTGCAACTCTCTTATTGAATGTTCTACTGGATCTTTATCTATACCTGTTTCACTGATTATCAACTCTAGTTCTGGCAAAACGCCGCTAACAACGAGACTATTTGTGGCATCCTTGCGCGGTTCAAGAAGGTCTGCAAGCTTCAGTGAATCATCATAAATAGGCGACTGTATCTCGGACAACGAAGCAGGTTTGATTGCTAGAGATTCTATAGTATCAAACGCGGTCATTGATTACTCCTATCACCAACTCATCGTCGGAAGGAAGACCTTACATACTTGTGGCGGAATCAGGAGCAGTATAAGCTTGAGCGAATCCAGCTAGGCATATATTGAGTCGCATCGACAATACTCTTGACCAGCCGCTTTAAGCGTCTCACATTATGAAAGTTTGAAAATTGATCGCAGTCGCCAACAGCCAGTGAGACTCTTACTTCAGAGACGATAGCAGTGACAGGAACCACTTTGACGACAATTTGCAAACAGCCTGTTTCACGGTCGATGAATCTTGAAGCAGTGAAGCTCAAAGAATCAATGGCGATGGCTGCATATCCATTTTGCATTACAGCATTAGCGGCCATTCTCAGCGCTGAATCGGCATCAAATAGAACTCTTTGACTAGACTGATACTGCCGAGTTGAAGCCTTCCACTCAACCAAATTTGACTGAGTTTGCGCGGTCCTGGAAGCAGCGAGGGTTGTATTCATCTAGAAAGTTCCTTCAGACGGGGGTGTTCTTATGCAATCATTTTATGAAAGATAAATTGCATAAGTGTGATCGAGGCTAATGTTGAAGGTGCTTCAACAGGAAATAAGAGAGCGCTAGGCAGCGCCGACAGTTCAACAGCAAGTGAACTTTCAAGATCTAGATTGAGGTGTAAAAGTACGCTTAAAATCAAGCGTCGAGCCCTGGCTTCCAAAGACAAGTTGTCTCTTTAAGGCAGTCGAATCTAGCTCTGTAGGGCTTACATTAACTAGGTCTTGCCGTTCTCCGTAATATACTTTTCCACTTCGGTCAATCAATACTGCATCGCTACGACTGCCATCTAAATCGACAT
>CALRJJ020000183.1:0-8328 GCA_943367505.1 Flavobacterium psychrophilum
GTTTCAATATTGAAAGCGGTCAAGCGCACCAGGCAGCCAAACTAGTAGTTATGAGTGAGCACCTGCGATTGAAAGGCTTACACAGCCATATTGGCACGTTCATTCTCGAGCCACGCGCTTACTGCGAACAAGTAAAAATTATGTGCAAGTTCATGCGCGATTTAGAGGGCCGAGAAGAAGTCTGCATAGACACCATAGATATTGGTGGGGGCCTGCCTTCACACAACGCCCTGCAAGGAATATATCTACCACCCGATCAAGTGGTGCCGTCAATTGGTGAGTACGCAGAAGCAATCTGCAATACCCTTGTGGAAGAAACAATGTACCGCACTCGCACCAACAGGCCAATGCCTAAATTAATAATTGAAAGCGGTCGAGCAGTTGCCGATGACGCCCAAGTCTTGCTGACATCAGTAGTGGGCAAAAAGCGACTACCAGATGGTAGGCAAGCGGCCATTCTCGATGCCGGGACAAATCTACTTTTCACGGCCTATTGGTACAACCACAAAGTTGACCTGGCGGCTCCCTGCCGCGGAATGGCAGAAGAAACGGTGCTATTCGGCCCGCTCTGCATGAATATCGACATTGTGCGAAATTCGATCCAGCTGCCGCCCTTGCAGGTTGGCGACACTATGGTGATTAGTCCCACCGGCGCCTACAACAATACCCAATGGATGCAATTTATCGAGTATCGCCCCAACGTCGTGCTTGTCCACGAAAGTGGTGAAGTTTCGGTTATCCGTGAAGCCGAGAACCTGGCCGTAATGTCAGCACAAGACCGGCTACCAGAGCATCTTTCATTGCCTTTTTTATAAGGATTCACAGCCATGCTAAAAGCATTTGCAAAAGTCTTCGAAGGCTATGGTTCGTTCTTCGGACTGCGCCATCCCGCCTCACGCTTACTTCTATTTGCCTGTACCATGCTCCATCCCGCCACCGGTCTAAGCGGCCTTGAATGTGCCGCTCTCGTTATTGTGACAAGAAAGATGCTGTCATTCCCAGATGCCGGGGGCGAAATCGAAATCGTCAACGGCTTGCTCTTTGGCATGCTCATAGGCTCACTCTACCAACCTAGCCTGGCATCAATTACCGTGCTTGCCTTAGGTGCTGTGCTGATAGTTCTAGCGACAGTTTGTCTCACCGACACGCTGAGCAAAGCCTGGCGGCTCCCAGTGCTTGGCCTTCCCTATGTCTTGACCAGCTACCTCATGCTACCCATTGCCTCACACTTAGGCATGGCACCACTGACGGCACCAATAATGGCACCACCAATAGCACCGTTGGCCACACCGTTTGCAGCTCTCATCGCAACACAAGCAGGCGACAGCATTTTAAATCTGTTTGCCCCCCTTGGCTCACTCTATTTCAACGGCACGCCGGTAGGTGGGCTGATGGTCTTTGTAGCTTTTGCAATATCATCCCGCTACCTGGCAATGCTGGCTCTGGCTGCCAGCATCACCTGCACTATATTTCTGCACTACTTCTATACCCCAAATTACTCCGGCATACTGGCGGTCAGTGCGCTTCCCATCTTAATAGCACAGATGAACGGTGTACTCACTGCCGCAATCATTGGCGGCCTCTACGCAGTGCCATCAATCCGCAGTATTGTGGTCGCCCTAAGTTCAGGCATTCTGGCCTGTTTGATCACCCTATTTCTTGAAAATACATTCTGGAGCAGCTCTTTTCCACCGGTAGCTCTTCCATTTGTACTCTCCACCTATATAGCTTTAATTGCTCTCAGCAGTTTACGAGGCGGTCCCTGGCTTCGCTTCTGGCTACTTAGCCCTGCTCTTCCAGAAGAAAGTTTAGAACGGCTGACAATCGCCCGAGCCCGCGGTCTCGATTTACATAGCGTAGCCCTGCGCAGCCCAGTATCAGGAAGTTGGAAAATCTATCAAGGCATTGATGGCGACTACACCCACAAGAATCAGTGGCGTTACGCCCTCGACTTGATTCAAACTGAAAACAATCGCAGCTACAAAGAAAACGGTAGCCTTTTGACTGACTACTTTTCTTATGGCAAAGCAGTGCTAGCCCCCGGCTGGGGAAAGGTAGTGAGCCTGGTCAGCAACTGCAGCGACAACCAGCCGGGCGAAGTCGACCTGCTCAACAACTGGGGCAACTACATCCTCATACAGCTCGACAATGGCCCTTATGTAATGCTCGCTCATTTGCAGCGCGGCAGCATTCGTGTAAACGTTCACACAAGGGTAGCACCAGGCCAACTGTTAGCCCTATGCGGAAACTCCGGGCGCTCACCTCAGCCGCATTTGCACATACACGTGCAATCGCAACCTGAAATCGGCAGCACTACTGTCCCCTTTCACTTCTGCCACGTACTAGTCACTGCTTTAGACGGACAGACGACCTATCAACTTAATGCCTGCCCCAAAGAAAACGAAACAATTAAGTCTCCAGCCCGCAATGCCGCCCTGGCCCGAGCGCTGAATCTAAACGTGGGGCGCTGCTATGAGTACTCGACTGCCGAGAGCAGCGACACTCGTAAAATTGAAGCACCATCTGAGCAGAATCATACCGGCGACTCTAAGATAGAGCTTAAACACATTCAAATCAAAAGAGAGAAGCTAACAGTAGTACTGGACATGAACGGTCAATTCTCGCTGGAGTCCAGCTCCTCCGGTAGGGCTAAAACCAATTTCAGCGCCAGCGAAGATCTGATTGCCTTTTTTGGCCGAGATAACAAAGCCAGCCTTTTTCTCGATACTTTTGTTTTAGCCGTGGGACTAACCCCTCTAGCCGAAGGCAACCTAAAATGGCGAGACAAAGTTCCTGTACGTTTGCTACCAATTCCAGCGGTCATCAAACTGCTCTGGGCCGTGCTGCATCCTTTCAGCCCGTGTCTAGACAGCGAATATTGCCGCACCTGGGACTCAAAAGAAATGATCTGGATACAAACAGCAAACCATGAGCTGCAATTATTTAGCTTTATCGACTTCAAAGGGGTTAAAACAGCAAACCGAAGAAACTGGCTTAGCTATTCTTACCGCACAGAAGCAAGAATTTCTGAGTTAAGCGGCCTGCTTTCAATCGAATCCTTCAACAATAAGGGACAAAGACTATTAAAGGCGACGCTTGATGGCTTTGGTATCAGGGAAGATAATGGCATTCCCGAAATTAGTTTCGAAGCAAGCAAGAGCGCCTAGAAACTTGTTAAAAGAGAAGCAGAGAGGCAAAGAGTGGTCTTTGATCCAAATCAATTTAAGCAGTCTAAGCAGGCGAATCAGGCTAAGCGAGAAAATTCTCAAGCGGCCCAGACAAACTTTCTGAGCCAATCGCACAAGGAGAAGATCGTCTTCGTCTGTGCCTGTCTGGCTATTTGCCTAGGCAGTATGCAGCTCAGTTTTTATCTATTAGAGAGCGACTGTGAAAACTATTCGCAGGCTGCACTATCAAGCGACCCAACCAACCGCGAAGCTCTTGCCAATGGAATATTGGCAGAACGCTTTAGCATAAGGTGCCGCAAGCACCTTCTACTCACTCCGCTTTTATCATTTCTTGCCCTCATACTATTGGGCTTATACCTGCAGGAACAAAACAACAAAAGAAAACAAAAACTAGCTCAAGCACTATTGCAATTGAAAGACAGCAGTAGCAGGGGAGAGCCAAGCGCTACGCCAAGCGAAAATTCTTCAAGCCGCGACGCCGACGAAGCCCTTGCCAGCGCCTTCGCTAGCTTAGCTGCCAGCCTAAAAGAATTAGACAGCGGGCATAGACAATGGGTTGCCGATACTTCTCACGAGCTGCGCACACCAATAGCGGTGCTGCGAGCCCAAGTAGAGGCCTTTCAAGACGGAGTACACGAAATCACTCCGCGCAATCTAGCCGTACTACACAGCGAGATAATGGCCCTAAGCAAACTAGTAGATGACCTGCATTGGCTAGCAAAATATGATGTTGGCCAAATTCGCGCCCAAGCAACAGCAATCGACATCAACCAGACTCTACAAGATGTCTTAGAGTCATTTGAAGAAAGGCGCGAAGCAAAGGAAATTGCCCTCGACAATCAAGTTCCTGCAGAAGAGAAGTTGATTGTCGAGGGCGACCCAAAACGCATAAGACAAGTGATTACAAACTTAGTCGAAAACTCACTACGCTACACAAACAAGGGCGGCACACTAAAAATAAGCCATAGCAGGGCAGAAAGATCGTTGAAACTACTTTTCGAAGACACAGAGCCCGGCGTCCCCGATGAATTAATGCCAAAATTGTTTGATCGTTTTTTTCGAGTAGAATCATCACGCAGCCGCACCATGGGGGGATCAGGCCTAGGGCTCGCCATCTGTTTGAACAATATGCAAATGCTCGGCGGCACCATTGAAGCCAGTCACTCGGCCATGGGGGGCCTGAAAATTGAATTGACTCTGCCTGCCAGCCAAGAGAATGACCCGAATAGAGGGAGCAAGACCATTCAAAGCTCTCAACAACAATAATGAAGAAACGAAGACTGAGACATGATGAGCGATAAATCCTTCCAAATTCTTATCGTTGAAGATGAAATCAAAATTGCTGAAATTCTCAGCGATTACCTATCGCAAGCCGGTTTTAGCGTCAGCCATAAAGACAGAGGAGATGGGGTAGTGGCTCTAGTCAAGAGCAAGCCACCGGACCTTATTCTGCTCGATGTGATGTTACCAGGCGTAGACGGGCTCGAAATCTGCAAAGAAATTCGCAAATTTTCCACAGTACCAATAATTATGATCAGTGCGCGAGTGGAAGAGCTAGATCGTTTGCTAGGACTAGAACTAGGCGCCGACGACTATATCTGCAAACCATTTAGCCCACGCGAAGTAGTGGCGAGAGTAAAAATAGTCTATCGCAGGCAACGCCCAGCACCCATGGAAGAGCCGCAAACTAAGCTATTTTCAGTAGATGAAGACCAGGGTCGCATCACTTTTAAAAATTCACCAATTGAGTTAACGCGCACAGAATTCCGCCTGCTCAGCTTACTGATTAGTCGCCCTGGACGCATTTTCACCCGTGATCAACTGCTCGATTTCTGCGCTCAATTAGATCAACAAGCCACCGACAGAGTAATAGACAGCCATATTAAAAATCTGCGCAAAAAGCTCGCCCGTATGGCCCCAGAGCTAGAAGTAATACACGCAGTGTACGGTGTCGGCTATCGCTTTGAGATATCGGCAAAAGAGAAAGATATCTAAGCAGTTTTCTCCAAAATATTTCGAAGCTATATTTCGCCGCAATAACTTGCCACTATATACGGTGCCAAAGCTCGGGCGCCAAAACTCTGCGAACACAAAGCTGCGATTTAAGCATTTAACAACGGCTTCCTCGTTGTCAAATGCTTAAATCGCAACTTGAAAACCCCGATTACACGACCTTGGAAAGCCTCGACTATATATAATCCGCCTAACCTGGTGCAAGCTAGTTGCAAATACAGTTGCACATACAGTGCAAACTCGCTGCAATCCTTTGACCGCAACGCCATTGACCAATAAGCTAACAAACATAAAGCTAACAAGCCGAAAGCTAAAAACCAGAAAGCTAAAAAGAGGACAGTTAATCCATGAAGACACTGATTAAGAATGGTCGCGTCATCACTGCTGTCGATGACTACTACGCCGACGTTCTAGTCGAAGACGAACGGATTGTTCTCATCGGTGAGTCGCTGGCCCATCTTGAGCCCAATGTCGACAAGATTATCGATGCCAAAGACCGCTATGTCATCCCCGGGGGCATCGACGCTCATACCCACATGGACATGCCTTTTGGCGGTACAACCTCAGCCGATGACTTTGAAACCGGTACATTTGCTGCAGCGCACGGCGGAACCACCACAATTATCGACTTTGCCATCCAGGCCAAAGGCCAGTCACTTTACACAGCCCTCGACACCTGGCACGAAAAAGCAGCCGGCAAAGCAGCCATAGACTATGGCTTCCACATGATTACAACTGACTTGCCACGTGAACGCATCAGCGAAATGAAAAAGCTGATTCACGACGAAGGAGTCACTAGCTTCAAAATGTTCATGGCCTATCCAGGAGTTCTACTGGTTGACGATGCCACAATCTTCAGGGGCATGAGTGCCGCAGGCGAAGAAGGCGGCCTGATTTGTATGCATGCTGAAAACGGTATCGTTATTGATGAAATTGTTCGCTATGCCATCGAAAAAGGCCATACAGCGCCAAAGTATCACGCACTGACCAGACCGACCCAGGCCGAAGCTGAAGGGGTCAATCGCGCTATCAGACTGGCAGAAATGGCTGGCTCTCCTGTCTATATTGTGCACCTGAGCTGCCATGACGCCCTCAAGCGCGTCAAAGAAGCAAGAGATGAAGGCATTCCAGCCTTTGCAGAAACCTGCCCCCAGTATCTTTTCCTAGACTATACCGCCTACGAAAAAGCTGGCTTTGAGGGCGCTAAATATGTAATGACACCGGCTCTGCGCGAAAAGTGGAATCAAGACGAACTCTGGACAGGGCTGCGCATGAACGACCTTCAGGTAGTCTCCACCGACCACTGCCCCTTCTGCTTCAAAGACCAAAAGCAATTGGGCAAAGACGACTTCAGCAAGATACCTAACGGCGGGCCGGGCGTTGAGCATCGCATGAACCTGATTTTCAATGGCGGCGTAGTGGGCAATCGCATTACTTTGAATAGATTTGTTGAGATCACGTCCACAGCAGCGGCAAAAATCTTTGGACTTTTCCCCAGAAAGGGTACTATTGCCGTTGGCTCAGATGCTGACATCGTCATTTTCGACCCTAACAAGAAAGTGACTATTAGCGCAGAGACTCATCATATGCGCGTCGATTACAGCTGCTATGAGGGAATGGAAGTTCAGGGAGTAGCAGAAACAGTGCTTTCTCGAGGCAAAGTAGTAATCGAAAATTGCAAATATGTTGGTCGCAAGGGTGACGGCAAATTCCAGAAACGCTCAAGAGTGCAACATCACATCAAAGAATCAGCATATGCAAAGTTGAATCACTAATCAGCAAAATTAGGGTGCATAGCCATAGCAAGCTTGATAGAATCTAATATCTATAGAATCTAAAATCTATGAACAAACGGGGACAAGACACTGGAAACTAAGATTGGGCAACTAAGCAAGACTAGGACGGACGACATGGGTTACGCCAAAGAATTCACGAAGATGGTGACCGAAGAGAGAAACTCTCGCACCAATGACCTAGATATTCTCGACACAAAAGAATTGGTCAATCGTGTACAGAAGGAAGACTTTGAAGTTGCGCAGGCAGTAGAAAAGGTCAATCCCGAAATCGCTCAAGCCGTTGACTTAATTGTCGACAAGCTCAAAGCCGGTGGTCGCCTAATTTATTTCGGAGCCGGCACAAGCGGCCGCCTGGGCGTGCTAGACGCCACCGAATGCCACCCCACCTTCGGTGTTGACCGCCAAATGGTTCAAGCCTGTATCGCTGGCGGCAAAGAGGCAATGTTTGTCTCCTTTGAAAACGCCGAAGATTCAAGAGAGCTAGGTGAGCAAGACGCTATTAATGTCAAAATCACAGCCAAAGACGCCGTAGTAGGCATCACAGCCAGTGGTCGCACCCCTTATGTTATCGCCGCTCTTGAAATGGCGAAAAAAGAAGGAGCAGCGACAATCGGGCTCGTCAATAACTTTGAGTCTCCCCTGAACAAAGTTTGTGATGTAGTTATAGCCCCAGTCGTGGGCCCAGAAGCACTAACTGGCTCCACCAGAATGAAAGCAGGTACTGCCCAAAAAATGGTACTCAACTTGCTTTCAACCTGCACAATGGTAAGACTCGGCAAAGTCTATGAAAACTTGATGGTTGACCTAAAACCAACCAACGAGAAGTTAAGAGAGCGCGCCGTATCAATTATTGCTCTCATTTGCGATGTGCAAAGACCAATAGCAGAAGGCGCCTTGGTGGCTTCTAACGGTCAAGCTAAAACCGCAATCTTGATGCTCAAACGCAAAATCGGAAGAGTGCAAGCTGAAGAGCTAATCTCGAAATCCGGCAGCTCATTGCGCAAGTCATTAGTGGCCGAAGTAGAGCACTCTTAGAAGTTGCAAGCATTTAGCAATCGCAGGCACTTTCGCTGCGCTTGACTATACGACTGAACAATTTGCGTAAATTTTGAGAGTGGGCCAGCATTTCTTCCTGAAGTAAATGCTGGCCCTTTCCTATTGCGCTGTCACAACTCTGGTAATAGAGAGCCTCATTTTCGAGGGCCGTAATAGCAAACTTTGCAGCGCCACCAAAACTAAAAGAATTGACCTTCTCTTCGTTCGCCCCAGAGTCGACTAAGCAATGGCGCAAGACTGTGGCAGCCACTCTCGGGTCAAGCCAAACCATGCCA
>CALRJJ020000184.1:0-8307 GCA_943367505.1 Flavobacterium psychrophilum
CTCAACTGACATCAAAGGTCGCCTGCATGGTGACGAGTATCTTGTCGGAGTGCGCAATACACCGGAGCAACTAAAAGCAATCGAACAAGAAATGAAAGACGTCAGACTTGCTGTCGAACTAAAAAGAGATGCAGATGGCTCTTTTGCTAGAGATCACGAAGACAAGCCAATTGCTGCCAATGTTAGAGTTGTCAAACCCGGTGACACTATTCGACCTGATGAAACCATTGTTCTAAATTCTGGTATCAGTGCTGGAATCGCCGAACTCACACCCGAAATGCGTCAGCTTACGCCCAGTGCCCAACGGGAAGCTTTAGAGAAGCAAGCGGATGTGAGAATGTACGAGACAAAGTTAGCGAAGCGAGAAGAAAATGCCAAGTTCCAAGAAGCCATCGAAAATAAAGGTCTAGATCTCGATCAGGAGCTGCGCCATCGTTTCACTGCCGTGGCTGCCACTGAGTTTACCCTCTCACCCGAGTCAAAAGGAGTGGTTGATCGCATTAAAGATGGTGCTGGCCGCATTCGCGAAGGTATACCGGTAGAGCTAGCTCGCCCAATCTATGCCCGAAGGCTTGAAGATGAAGCAACAAAAGTACCCGAGACAGGATTGTTAAAGAAATGGGCTGCCGATCAGCGCTCGGAGCACCTTCTTCAAGTCGCGGCGAAGGAAGGTAAGCCAGTAACAGTTATGTCTATGGATCTCGATGGCCTAAAAAATATCAATGATAAATATGGTCATGCCGCTGGTAGCGAAATGATTCACTCTTTCGGCAAATGGCTCAAAGATAGAAGCAGGCAAGGCGATGTGGCTTCGCAGCCATACGGCGCCGATGAGTTTGAACTTACTGCCTATAACGCCACGCCCGAGCAACTGACTGCCTTCAAAAATCAGTTAGATAGTCTTCGCTTTGCTGGCAAAATTTCTACTGATGAAAACTCACAGGTTTCGGCTTCTGCAATTCGCGTGCTTAAGCCTGGCGATGAACTCAAGGCCGGTGAATCGGTTCTTCTTTATACAGGCGTGAGCACAGGTGTTGCGCAAGTGTCGCCTGAATTGCTAAGTAATGCCAAAGAGGCTTATAGCACCACTCAAAGAATGGCTGATGCTAACGTGCTTAAAGACAAAGAGCGTCGCGAAAAAGAAGGCAAGCGCGTCCCCAGAGGACAGGGTGGCCCTGCCGAGGTAGTAGAGTAAAGCTAAATTAGGTGTATATACACCTAATTTATAAATGCAAAAAGCTCCAACCCTTTTATGGAGTTGGAGCCTTTGTAACACGAAAATGGGGCAGATGACGGGAGTTGAACCCGCGAATGCCGATACCACAAACCGGAGCCTTAACCACTTGGCGACACCTGCCATATCGTGCAGTTTTTATACTAACATGTCCGTCGCCATAGGCTCATCCGCTATTGGCGGCACAAATATTTTGTAACCAATAGAAGCAAATTTCTTACTAATGACAGGCTAGTTTCTTATTTCAAGCCCAAGGGGCTGAAGACATAGGGCAAGATCCGGGCCAAAACCCCGCCTATTACAAAGGCGGCCGCCCAAGAGCCAAACCATATAGACAGGGCAATTTTCATGCCCCGCTCTTTGATCATAACGCCCACGGTGGCGATGCACGGCACGAAGAGGGTAATGACAATCATGGCCGTCACTGCTTGCACGGGCGTCAGCGCCACATCGGCCAGGCCAAACGAGGCAAAGTCGCGGCGGACGATACCGAGTATGAAGGTTGTCGGTATGCGCGGGTCGTTAGGCAGGTTTAGCCAGTTGACGACTATGGGCTGCAGCACCTTGATAATTAAGTCGAGCAAGCCTACCATTTGGGCCAGAGTAACGACGAAGCCAGCCAGGAAAAACATTGGAGTGGCGTCAACCAGAAAATTCCATGATTTTTTCCAGGTCTTGCGCAGTACATTATCGAGCCGTGGCAGACGCATTGGGGGCAAGTCAATCATCAGGCCTTGTGACTTGCCCGGTAGCACCATGTTGAGCAAAACGCCGGTGATTGCCAGTATGCCAATTACTACAAACAGATAGACGGCCCAAGCCGCTCCACCACCGGCTCTAGCCAGGGTGCCAGAGACCACGCCCAGTTGCGCTGAGCATGGTATAGCCACTCCCAGTAGTGCGGTGGCGATAATTTTTTCTCTGCGGGTGGTCAAAAGGCGAGTGGTGATTGTCGCCATCGTGACACAGCCGAGGCCAAGGATGAGCGGAATAATGGCTCGGCCATTGAGACCGATTTTGTTCATCATGCGATCAACCAGGACAGCCAGCCTGGGTAAATATCCAGAATCTTCTAAGAGTGAAAGGCCAAGGTAAAAGCCGATAACGAGCGGCATCAACAGACCAATCAAGTAAGTTACTGTTAGGGTGGCGAGGCCATATTCGCCGACAAAGACGTTACCTAAGACTGAAAGAATGTTGTGGTATGACCAGAAATTGAAAGCAATTTCGTCGGCAGGAACCGTCTTGGCACTGATTGCTTGATCTAGTTCCTTGCTGGCAGCAAGGTCTTGCAAGGTGCCCTGGGGAAAATCAAACTTCTTGTCGCCAACTGTTATGGTGCTAGGAAAGATATTGGCAGCCAATCTTCGAATGTTTGGTTCGTAGTAGACCTTCATAGTTTGCTTTTCGGTGAAGTCGACTAGATTGCCAGCTATCCAAACTCCGAGCATTTGATAAAAGATCAAATAACAAACAGCAAATGATATGGCTGAGCCCCAAATTGGATGCAGCAACAATTTTCCTAGTTTGTTAGAAAACGAGCGCTTACTGCCGCTTTGAACAACCGATGCTTCAACTAAGTCGTTGACGAACTTGCGGCGGAAGCTGTATATCTCTGCTCTATGGCTGGGAGACGTAATACCACAGGCAGTGGCTGTGGGCTCATCGCCTTCTACGATTAAAACGGCCATAGCCTGACTAATTTCTTTAGCAGATGTAGATTGATTGAGAATTGGTTCGATCAATTCAAGCAGTTCCGGTCTAATTTTACCGGGTCTAGCTTTAGCTACAGCGGCCTTTATTTCTTCTATGCCTTCGTCTTTGACAGCTACGCAAGTCAATACTTCGACACCAAACTCTGCTGCCAGTCGGTTCAAATCAATGGTAATACCGCGATGTTTGGCTTCGTCCCACTGGTTGATCACAAGAATGAGGGGCTTGCCCATTTCCACCAGTTGCACTGTAAGAAAGAGGTCGCGCTCAAGGGTTATGGCCGAAACTACGTTAATGACAATATCTGCTGACAAAATCATTTTGCGAGCAGCACGTTCTTCATCGTTAAAGCTTGAAACGCCGTATATTCCTGGCGTGTCTGCCAGTTCGTCTTTGCCTAGATGCCCCCGGGCGATGTCTATAGTCGTGCCAGGATAGTTAGAAACATCAGCATCTGAGCCTGTTAGGGCATTGAATATTACCGATTTGCCTACATTGGGATTGCCAGCCAGAACGATGCTCTGGACTTTGTGGTCCTCAGCTTTTGACGACCCCCGGTTGTGGGAGCTGTTGGCTGTGGTCAGTTTTGTAGGAGGAGACATGGTTACGACCGTCGGCGACGGAATCTAAGAGGCTTATTGAGAAATTGTATCAATAGATTAGGTTGCTATGTACTACCTTTGAGTAATGCCTCATGAGACTTAACCAGTACTGTGGTAACTTTGAGCCTTGCTCGCCGAGCGTATTGCCTGTATTGCTCTGGGGCTTGGGTTCTGGGACTATCTAATGGAAGCTAGTAGTAATTGATCATTAAGCAAATTTTGAAAAGTAAGAAAGCTTTTGCGCTCTTGTCAACAGCCAATGTCTTGCTAGCCTCAGTTTGTGGCTTCTCTTCTGAAGGCTGGGCGGCTGCCTGGGCTGCTGGAGAAACTAAAACTGTCAAAATCGCTGCAAATGAGAATACTTCCACTGATACCAAAGATGCTCCGACCTATACCCTTAGCGCTAAGGAAAACGGCGTACAAGAGATGGTCTTGGCTAATGGCCTTAAGGTGCTTTTGTTAGAAGAGCACTCTTTTCCTGTGGTCACCAGCATGGTCGTCTACCGAGTAGGCTCGCGCAATGAGAATCTAGGTGAGACAGGCTTAAGCCATTTGGTTGAGCATTTGCTTTTTGAGAAGGTTGGCCGCTACAGAAAAGGCGAGTTGGCCGCCACGATTGCTCGCAACGGCGGCATGTTCAACGGCTTTACTAGTGATGACTTTACTGTATTTTTTGAGACACTCAGCCCGGCTAAATTACCGATCGCACTGCGAATTGAAGCTGACCGCATGCACTCAGCCACATTTACTGCTGAGGATGTTCAGGCTGAAATCAAACGTATTGAAAAAGAGCTAGATACCGAAGCAAAAGACGCTGCCAATCTCCTCAATAAAGAGGTCCGTTCCGCAGCATTTCAGTTGCATCCATATAAGAACCCCACTATTGGTTGGCGCAGCGACGTGCAGAAGCTCACTTTAGATGACGTGAAACGTCATTACCGTGACTATTACCAACCGTCCAACGCTACTCTTGTAATTGTTGGTGATTTCGACACCAAAGCTCAAGTTTCTCAGGTCCAGAAATACTTTGGGCCAATTGCCAAAGCTGAGCCACCGCGAGCGGTGCGTGTGGTTGAACCGCCTCAGCGGGCAGAACGACGTGTTCTTATGAAGTATGCTGGCAATTCAGATGTGGTGGCAATGGCCTACCACGCCGCCAATATTCAAGACGCTGATGCTGCTGCTCTTGCTGTTTTGGAAAAATTGCTGGTTTCTGGTGTCAGTGGGCGACTGAAGACCAAGCTTGTTGACTCAAAAATTTGCAGCAATGTTCGTTGTACTTTTGAAGCAAAACGCGACCCTGGCCTTTTCACCATTAATCTAGCCTCTACTCCGGGTACCAGTGCCCAGAAAGTAATTGAATCTTGTCAGTCTGTGCTGGAGCAATTGCGCAACACCGCAGTGCCTGAGGCGGAATTGAAGCGTGCGCGCAATCATGCTGAGTTCCACGTTTTGGCTGAGCGCGATGGGCCATATCGAACAGCCTTTCACCTTGCTTACGCTGAGAGTATCGAGTCTTGGCCAGCAGCTTTTGCTTGGTTCACTAAAGTGCGCGCCGTCTCTTCCTCTGATATTCAGCGAGTGGCCAAGCGTTATTTCAATCAAGAAAACCGTGTGCTCGGAGTGCTTTCTGGTGCAGCCAATAAGCCTGTAGCCGTCAAGAAAGACGGCAAGGATAGCGCTACGTCAAAGGATACAAAAGACTCAAAAGATTCTAAAGACTTTAAAGACTCTAAAGATAAGGATAAGTCTGAGGCAAAACCGGACTCTAAAGCAGACTCGAAAAAGGATTCTTCGAAGAAAGAGGCTGGCAAAAGAAAATCTGATAAAGACAAATCTGACAAGGACAAGTCAGACAAAGACAAGAGCAAGAAGCCTAGTAAGAATGGACCTCATCATAAGACCGCCTGGGCTGAGCCAAGGTTGCCTTTTGCTGTGAGCGGCTGCGCTTATAAGAATGATGATGAGACTGTGGGAGACTTAACTCAACTGGGAGGGCGTGCCCTTCACGTAGCACAGGGCACCACTACTACTACTACTACTTCATCTTCTAATGCTGGTACTACGGCCAACAACACTGGCGCCTCTGTTAATACCGCGAAAGCTCCACTTGGCGAGATTGCAGCCAACCGCAATATAAAGAAGGCCGTTCTCAAAAACGGCATGACAATTGCCGTTCTTGAGACAAAGCTCAGTCCGTCTGTGCAGATCATCGGTGCTGTTAAGGCCGGTGAAGCCTATGAGCCTGTTGGTAAGCGGGGCGTGTCGGCAGTGCTGGCTCAGTCCATGGCTGACGGTTCGCCCAAATACAGTCATCAATTGGCAGTAACGGTTCAGGATGAACTGGGTATAGCGCCTAGTGCAATGGTGCGCTTTGATTCCGGGCCGCAATGGATAAGTTTTCAAACTCGCTGCCTCTCCCGTGATACCGGTACTCTTCTTGGTCTGTTGGCTAGCCAGTTGCATGACCCGCTTATTAAAGATGCTGATGTCGAACATGCTAAGCAAGTTGTCATCGACCGGGTTAAGCACACTGAAGACACTGTCAAGGCGCGGGTAAAGCGCGCCTTGATGCAAGGCTTAATTGCCCCGAATACTAGCTTCTATCCTCTTGAGCCTATGGATAAGGCCCGTTTCGTAGGGGCACTGAAGGCCAGCGATGTCGCCGATTTCCATTCTCAAGCTATCCGGCCTGATGCCACGACTATAGTCTTTGTTGGTGACATATCTTTGAGCCAGGCTGTTGAGCTGACCGAACGAAGCTTTGCTGCCTGGAGTGGTAAGAGCACGGCCAAGAAAGTATTGGTGCAAGCCAACCCTCGACGCATGCTCAAGTCATCAATGACCATTGATAAAAGGCAAGACACAATGGTGACTATTGGACGCCTGGTTGATACGGGCTTGGGGCGGCCTGATTACCCACTGCTTCTATTAAGTGATTGTGCCCTTACCAGTCACCCAATTTTCTCTCGTTTCGCTCAGAAGATTTCAGGTGAGTTGGGCCTTTCAAGCAGCATGAGTTTAGAGGACTTAGCTTCTGACGTTGAGTCTTTGCCTGGTACAACTGTATGGTCAATAGATATGCTATTGGTATCAAATCTGATGCCAATGGCCGTTCGATCAATTCAGACGGAACTGAAGAAGTTTGGTCGCACTGGCTTAACTGCTGAGGAATATTCAGAAGTTAGGCTTTATTTGACCGGGGCATTGCCAGTGCGCTGGATGGCTAATAGTCAGTTGGCCGCTCATTCAATTCTTGAGTCGGTGGTGCTTGATGGCGCTTGCGACCCGCTGCCACTATTACAGCAGGGCATTCGTTCTTCTAGTTTAGATAGCCTCAATCGTTTTGTGCGCACTACATTTAAGCCAGACCGCGCTACTGTTGTAATTGCTGGCACTAAGCAGGCCATCGGCCAGATACATGGTTTAAGGCAGGATGAGGGTGGTACCGAATCAGGTGCGTCACAAAATAGCTCTGGAACGTCGAATCGTTAGTGCTGAGATGAATTTGGCAATGGGCCAAAACGAGCCCAGATAAGCAGCTACTAATCTGAGAAAAACAAACAAGTCAAGTGGTGGCTATTGTAAATCATGAAGCGCTGTTAACGATCGCCCTTCTCGTTCTATATCTGCTACACCGATGGTCGCTTATCTGACCGGAGTGATCACACGCAGCTGTCAAGTGGTGCCATTTTGCTTCAGTTGCTTGAAAACTTTGGCAAATTAACTGTATTAGTCCGTAAAGTGGCTATTGAGCTTAATTCAGAGACCAATGTAAACTTCGGGGAGGTTGTCATTTATTTAATGCAATCGGCTCAAATGCTGCGTCTTGCCTATTTTCAGCCACTTTGACGATTTTACATAAGGGGCGAAAGGCTAACTCTGTCCGGTTCTTCGCTTGCGATAGCGAAAATTGACTTTCTAGTGACAAGTTGGATAATATGCAGCCATGGTTACCCCCAGTGGCGTTGTAAGAGATGACTATAGTGCTCAACTACGATCAAGAAAAACTGGAAATGGAAGGTCTTCCCGAATATGTGCGTGACAGCGATGTCAGCTCGCGGGATGCATTTGTTTCAATTTCCACCAGGTCATTAGCGGAGAGAGAAGCTCTACGTACTGCTTCTACACCTGACTGGCAGTCTTCTCAGCGAGACACCGGTTCTTATGCGCGGGTTACAACTGAAGTGGAGACTCCTAAGTCTGATGAGCTCGAGGCTCTTTGGCCGGGTGTACACCAAGACTTCTTGCATTCACCTAAGCGCACACCCAGCTTTTATTTGACTATTGGTTTCATGGCCGGTGCCTTCCTTTCTATGATTGGAATTTGGGGCTATTCATCGGTATCAGGAATGATCGCCAATAATCCCCAAGCTAGCAAAGCCACCGTTGCTACTGTAGGTACGCCCGCCGCTGCACCAGCAGGGCAGACTGTAGCTGCAGTTCCTAGTGGTGGTGATCCCAATTCGCTTTTGGTGCCAGCACATACAACTGTTGAGATTCAAACCGGCGACACTCTGGCTGCTATTGCACTGCGTGAATACAAGCGAGTCAGTCCTCGTCTACTCGATGAAATTTGTCGGGCAAACGGTCTTAAGAATGCCAATTTCTTGAGTCTCGGACAGAAAATCACTCTACCTAACTATCAATCAACTGCTCAAGTGCAAGCTCAATCGCAGGTTGCTGCAACTGCCGCTGCTCAAGTACACTAGTGCTCTAAGCATCAGTTGAATACTCAATCTCAGATAAAGCTTGTGT
>CALRJJ020000185.1:0-8306 GCA_943367505.1 Flavobacterium psychrophilum
TATGGATAGATCCAAGACTGTCGAATGGCGATAGTCCATTCGAAGACTTGCAAACTCTGGTAGGTTTTCCCGGAATTATTAAAGCTAAGGAAGCCATCTCTATCAATATCTTCGACTTCTCTGAACTGCTTTATCGAAGATCAATTTCAGACCAGCCAAAATATCTCTATTCCCTTTATCGCATCCCCCTGCCACTCGATCGATTCGAAGTAAACGGCAATATTTGGCCAACAGGATATGTCCAACCGGCATGGCCGGTTCAGTCCAATGAATAAGAAACTCATTGCCGATTTTGCCCTGTATGTGGGAGAGAATTGCCAGGACGAAACTGGACTCAGGATAGCTGAAATTTTTCTAGCTGTTCTTAGGTTCGAATACCAGTACAAACTAGCCAGATATGACCATGTGCGAATACTGGCTGGCGACCTCCCGCCAGGCGAACTCAAAATAATAGGCGTAAATGAATTCTCTACTCGCCTGTTCTTTGTAGAATTTGGCCTATTCAAAGACTTGACCGAGCCTCTGCCTTTTGAATACTGGCTCGACCTTCTTTCAAATCTCCTGAAGACATTAGCTCAGCAAGAAAACTCTGAAATTGAGCCAATTGAAGAAGCACGATTGAGAATTCTTGCCGACAAAAATTGCACGACAGTCAAAATGACCAAGCTTGTAAAACAAACGCGCAAATACTTGATCGAACCAGAGTTGAAACTCAAAGCTAATTACTTCGGCCTCCTTCTCTATGTGCGGCTAACAGAGTTAGCGACAGGCTTGGTTGCCTATCGGTTCGTAGCGCAGGCTGGATTTTTAGACATCATTGGTATGTGTGATCACTTCTCAATAACTGATGATCAGCTAGTCATGCACCACAAACCCCAATGGTCGGGATTGGCTCAACACCGAGATCACGGCTTCGTTGCGCCTCTCAAGATTCCACTAGAGAAGTTTCAGTTCTCAAATCAAACCACTATTTGATTTATGCAATAGAGCGATTTTGCTTGGCTGGAATCACTCGACCGGCGCGTTCAGCTGGCGCGGGATGAGCCGCTAAGGAAATGTCGTAATTCAATCGCAAAAGGTAATTCGCTATACGCTCAACAGAAAAACCAGACATTTTATCATTCTGAATTTTAGAAATTATCGGTTGATCAACTCCCAATCGCTGCGCGATCTGAGCCTGAGTACTTGTTTCAAGAGCCTTACCAATGGCTTCCTGTAGTATAGAGAACAAGCACGACTTGATAGTCAACTCAGCGGCTTCCTCTTCAGAGAAACCTAAATCCACGAATACGTTGCCACTACCTGTAGTGAAAATTTCTTCACTCATACCCTAACTTCCTTCTCTTATCAACCAACCGGTTATATCGCTCTTTGGCAAGATCAATGTCTCTCTGTGCGGTTTTTTGCGTCTTCTTCTTCGAAATCACATGTATCACGTAAACAGCTTCTTTAAATTTAGCCACGTAGATAAGGCGGTACTGATCGCCTCGTTCAGAATGACGTATTTCATAAACACCGCCATATAATGATATTATGTCAGATTTGACATATCTGTCAATCAGGCTAGTTCAGTCAAAACAAGCCATAGCGCGTCGGCGGCAGGAAGCCCCGAGTTCCACTCCACTCTTTCACTTTTGGAATCCGCCAGTACTTCAATGCCAAAATATGTACCATCAATCGTGATCGGTCGGCACTCAGTGCTGCGCACACAACGCAAGGTCTCTTGGGCCTCATCCAAACAGCGTTCCAAGACCTCCAAATCAACCTGCCGATGACTAAATAACAGTGTCGGAATTGGCTTAAACTTATCTACATGCTTTATTCCGATATCCGGCGAAGAAATACGCCGAGCGTCTTCCTGCCTCTGCCAAACAGTCTTCAGCAACAGAATTGGATGATACTCAGAAGTCATCTGCGACTTGTAGAAATTCCAACTTGTTGCATCTGCAAACGACTCAAAAGTCCAAAAGCGCAAGCTCAGCTCATAACCAACTGGTAGCGGCAAGCCCCCAAATAACTCTGGTCTCTCAAGGGCAGACAGCGCTTTTGACTCAAGCTCGGCCCAAGTTTCTTCATAACCTTTCATCCGCTCAACAGCTCATCCGCCAAATTTTCCATTCTGCCTAAAACAAGTAGTCTTACGAGAATACACCAACCGCCAAGCCACAGTCCCACTAAAGAAATGTAGCAATTGACAATCCGAAGTACTCAGCGGCGACAGTCTTTAGGCATAATATAGCTCTTCAGGAGCACAGGTAAACCATGGCCAATCCAGTACACGGTCGGCGCAAAGAACTAACAACCTTCCCCCAGGGCGGCATTGCAGTCAACTGCAAGGCGATTCTAAGCGACTTAGACGGCACCCTGGTAGATTCTACAATCTGCGTTGATTACGCCGTTGCAGCCTGGGCAGAAGAGCACAATTTGCACCTGGGCGACTTGGTAGAAAAAGCTCACGGCCGACGCACCATCGATATCGTCCAAATGTTCACACCTGATGCCGATATTGACGCTGAAGTGCAACACCTAGAAGATCTCGAAACTAGCTGCACAAAAGGCCTTGTTCCCATCGATGGCGCTGTTGAATTGCTCTCGCGCTTATCACCACATCATTTTGCCGTGGTTACTTCAGGCAGTCACAGACTGGCAACGCACCGATTGACGCATACAAAGCT
Source organism: Flavobacterium psychrophilum (assembly GCA_943367505.1). Taxonomy (GTDB): domain Bacteria; phylum Cyanobacteriota; class Vampirovibrionia; order Obscuribacterales; family Obscuribacteraceae. Next base: position 2,676 of record CALRJJ020000185.1, read on the forward strand.
ACCGATACCTCGTGTTTTTATCACCGCCGATGATGTCACATTAGGCAAGCCAAATCCTGAACCATACATTCTCGCCGCTAATCGACTAGGCCTAGAACCAAAAGATTGTGTGGTTTTTGAAGATTCCCCCAATGGTATAAAAGCAGCCAAGCAAGCGGGTATGCGAGTCATTGCCATAGCTGTTCGCTCCGCCGACCACAACATTACTGAAGCTGATTATGTCGTGCACGATCTTACCTGGATAACAGTGCGCGTCAAGCCAGATAGCACGCTAGAGTTGACTCTGCAAAGCGCAGAAGAAGTCTAGACTAATTCAACTCGCCCAGTGTGTAAGCCTTAATCACCTTGGTGTTTTCAGGCCTAAATAGATGATCTGTCTTGATCAATTCCATAGTCTCAAACGACAGCGCGCCCAGGCTCTCGCTGCCGTGTTCTATAACGTAATCCAAAAACTCACGGGGCTGATTCGGCCCAAGTCGAGCTGCTGTAAGCCAGAAAATTTCTGTGTGCAAACCAATCATCTTGGTGATGTCCACACCATCACCATAGAGTTCTTCTGTCAACTCAATAACAGCGCTCTTGTTGAACTGCAACAAATTACCAATTGGGTCAAATGCCTTAAAAACTAGAGTATTGCCCACAATCGACAGCCCGCCAAGAGGCAGCGTTACCGGCTTGACCGCACACACATGCGACGAGAGATAGCGGTCGAAGTGACGATGAACAAGGGGGCTGCTGTCAAGATTAGGCAAGCCAAATACGGTCAAATGCAGATTTTTCTCGCCATAATAGATATTATCTGGAAAGCGCTCAGCCACTGACCGCAAACGCTCAGCCAAGAGCTCACGGCTTTCTTCGCTGGGGCGCATTATTAACGTAAAGCACTGTTTGTCCAACTGCGAACTTGTATAGGCTAAAGGTGGCCAATTAGCCTGAGCTTCTTGCAGAAGCTTTTCAAAGTACTGGGCCTGAAGAGTGACGCAAGATTCTATAATGTGCATTCTGATAATGGTAGCAAGGCCAGTCAAATTAAAGTAAGGCCGTTTATTGAGGTTGTTATAAGTGAAATCAGTGGCCATATTTTGCGGAGCCAGTATGGGCAATAATCCCGCCCACCGCGAAATCGCCGTACAGACCGCCGAGTTAATTGCTGAACGCGGCATGACTCTAGTATACGGCGGCGGGAACGTAGGCCTCATGGGTGTAATCGCTGACGCTGCCATGGCCAAAGGTGGCAATGTCATCGGCGTCATCCCCCACTTCCTCCACAGAAAGGAAGTCGCTCACCAGGGCTTGACCCAGATTCACTATGTCGAAACAATGCACGAGCGCAAGGCCTTAATGGCAGACCTCTCAGACGCGTTTTTAGCTCTCCCTGGCGGCTACGGAACCCTTGATGAGTTCTGCGAAATTCTCACCTGGGGCCAACTGGGTCTGCACAAAAAGCCCATGGGCATTCTCAATGCCTACGGCTACTACGACTCGCTACTATCGTTCTTCGACGATGCCGTCACAGCTGGCTTCATCTCGGCTAGCCTGCGAGCCACTATTCTGGAAGCTTCTACTCCCGAAAACATTATTGAGCTGTTGGCCATGCACGAAAAAACGCGTATCGTCTAGACAAACCAGCCTGTGCCTATTTGACAGCATCTTCGTATTTGAGCTTACCGCCAGATTTAACTATCTTGTCCAAGACGCCAATTTTCGCCGACCACTGGGCCTTCTCTGGCGATAGGGCCGAAGCAACAACATAGTTGTCTAAAGCCTCTTTATAGTTCTTTGCTTTCTCTGCAATCGAGCCACGCATAGCCCAAGCCACAGCCTGGCTGGGGCTAGAGTCGGTGCAGCGTTTAAAGTACTCTTCAGCCTTTTTACAATCACCAACAGCATCGTAAAGCAAGCCGTAGCCAATCAAGACTCGAGGACTTTCTGGCCGCAATTTATTGGCCTTATCAAAGGCCTCCAGAGCCATTGGCACATTCAGCAAACGAGTCTGAAACAGCCCTTTATTGACAAGCAAATCGTAGTCGTCCGGCTTTTGACGCAAGAAGTACTCATTGATGGAATCGGCTACAAATGCCGCATTCGGCTCAGTTGGAGAACTTACAAGAGTCTGCACTCTCGGCATAAAATCGTCTTTATCAAGCCGGTGCAACACAGGAAGAAGGTTATCCCAAGAGGCTTTGTGCGTTGGATCGATTGCCAGAGCCATCAAATAAAAGTGCAGTGCCTCATCATCATGAAGGCCCATGCGAGTATCAACGTAGCCAATTGATTCGAGATTTCCCATCTCAAAAACATCAAGTAGATGCGACCGCATAAAAGCCGTGCGAGCATCCTCCATCTTGTCGGAGAACTGATAGACAGTCCCCAAGCTATTCCAGTAGCCTTTTTTATTGGGATTTAGTTCGCAGCTCTTTGTATAACAATAAATGCTCTGCGGCCATTCTTGCTTAGATTGGTATTCAAAGCCAAGCTGGGCCCACGCCTCAGGGTCTTTAACTTTGCTTGGCGGAGTAACCGGATTCTTTTTCAAATCTGCCGCATCAAGGGAGAAGACTCTCGATTCTGAAAAACTATGCTTGTCAGACTCACAGCCAGTCAAGCCAATAGCCAATGTGGCACAGAGCAAAAGCACTGGCCGTGACTTAAAAAACAAGAGTTTCAAATTTGATTCCCGCATTGAATTTTCAAACACTCATCAAAATCTAGTTTTAATCGAAAATCGCTAGAGATGCTTCAGCCGAACGGTCTATTCTTCAGAAAAGGGAGCAGCCTGAGCTGCTCCCTTTTAATTCCACAGTCATTGAAATGACAAACGTTGAAACGACATTTTGTCCTGCCGACTCAAACTATTCGACTGTCTCTTTCTCAGACGACTTCTCGCTGTCTTTAGACTTAGAGGCTTTCTCTGGCTTGTCTGATTTCTCAGTCTTGCTAGCTTTGGCTTCTTCTTTGTCTTTGTCTTTGTCGGTTTTCTCTACTGGTTTAGATACCTTTCCTGGCACCTTAACGAAGACAACTTTACCTTCTTCAACCATGGTTTCGATTACATCGCCTTCTTTGAACGTTCCTTGCAGAACTTGTTCAGAGATGGCATCTTCAAGCATGCGTTGAATTGCTCTACGCAACGGTCTGGCACCGTAAGCAGGGTTGTAACCTTCTTTGGCGATGAGGTCTTTGCTCTCGGTAGAGATGACCAATTCCATTCCATTTTGCTTGATGCGCTTCTGTAGATCGGAAGACATGATGTCGACGATGAAGCGAATTTCTTCTTTGGTCAACTGTTGGAAGACGATGATTTCGTCTACGCGGTTGAGGAACTCTGGTCTGAAGGTCTTCTTCATCGAATCCATAACAAGATCTTTGATCTTCTTATAACGCTCAGAGTGCTCAGCATTCTCAGCCTGAACTTGGAAGCCCAGAGTGAGTGAGGTCTTGTCGATGAATTGAGCACCGACGTTGGAGGTCATAATGATGATCGTGTTCTTGAAGTCTACGGTGCGGCCCTTACTGTCTGACAAGCGGCCATCATCCAAGATTTGGAGAAGAACGTTGAAGACATCTGGGTGAGCTTTTTCGATTTCATCGAAGAGCACTACAGAGTAGGGTTTGCGACGTACAGCTTCAGTTAGCTGACCACCTTCTTGGTAGCCAACATAACCAGGAGGTGAACCAATCAACTTAGAAGTTGTGTGGTGCTCCATGAATTCAGACATGTCGATTCTGATCAAGTTATCTTCGGAACCGAAGAAGTAACCAGCCAAAGCCTTAGCCAATTCGGTTTTACCAACACCAGTTGGTCCGGAGAAGATAAAGCTGCCGATTGGTCTATCTGGATTCTTCAAGCCAACTCTTGCGCGGCGAATAGCTTTGCAAACAGCTTCAACAGCGTCGTTCTGACCAATTACTCGTTGGTGCAGTACATCAGCCATGTGCAGCAATCTTTCTGATTCGCCTTCGGTTAGCTTCAGCAGCGGAATGCCTGTCCATGCGCTAACTACGTGGGCTACTTCTTCAGGAGTGACTGTTGGTTTTTCTGATTCTTGCTTGGCTTTCCAAACAGCTTGAATTTCGCGAATCTTCTCAGAAAGCTTGGTCTCTTGCTCTCTCAAAGAAGCTGCTTTTTCGAACTCTTGGTTGCGAATTGCCATTTCTTTATCGCGGCGAACAGCACGCAATTCTTTCTCAACTTCTTTGCCTTCTGGTGGCAAGCTAGATGCTCTCAAACGCACTCTAGATGAAGCTTCGTCGATGATGTCGATAGCTTTATCTGGAAGGAAACGGTCAGAGATATAGCGGTCAGAAAGTTTGCAAGCCGTGTCGATAGATTCATCAGAAATGATCAATCTGTGGTGCTCTTCGTACTTAGGACGAAGACCGCGCAAGATTTCAATTGTTTCTTCAACAGATGGTGGATCAACAATAACTGGCTGGAATCTACGTTCTAGAGCAGCATCGCGCTCGATGTGTTTGCGATACTCATCCATTGTGGTGGCGCCGATGCATTGTAGCTCGCCCCGAGCAAGAGCTGGTTTGAGAATGTTAGCAGCGTCGATAGCGCCTTCAGCGGCACCAGCACCAATCAAGGTGTGAAGCTCGTCGATAACCAACATGACGTTTCCGGCAGAGCGGATTTCGTCCATGATTTTCTTCAGGCGTTCTTCGAATTCGCCTCTATATTTGGTACCAGCAACTAGCAAACCGATATCAAGCATGACAATTTTCTTGTCGAGCAAGATTTCAGGAACGTCTGAGTTGGAAATGCGGATGGCCAAGCCTTCTGCAATAGCGGTTTTACCAACGCCTGGTTCACCAATCAATACTGGGTTGTTCTTGGTACGACGACCGAGAATCTGAATAACCCGTTCAATTTCTTTTTCACGACCAACCACTGGGTCAAGTCTGTTTTCTTGAGCGGCTTGGGTCATGTTGACGCCAAACTCGTCAAGGGTAGGGGTCTTAGAGCGACCGGTAGAGGTCGAGCTGCCAGAACCAGAACCAGTAGTAGCAGCGCCACTTTCGCCAAGTAAGCGAATGACATGGCTTCTAACTTTAGTCAGGTCAACACCAAGATTCTCTAAGACGCGGGCAGCAACGCCTTCGCCTTCACGAATCAGACCAAGCAGCAAGTGCTCTGTACCAATATAGTTGTGACCTAATTGGCGAGCCTCATCCCACGACAACTCGAGCACTCTCTTGGCTCTAGGTGTAAATGGAATTTCTACAGCGACGAAGCCGGAGCCACGACCGATGATTTTTTCTACTTCGACACGTGCATCTTTAAGGTTGACGCCCATAGACTTGAGAGTCTTGGCGGCTATACCGGTTCCTTCACCGATCAAACCTAGAAGAATTTGCTCTGTGCCCACAAAATTGTGACCAAGCCTGCGCGCTTCTTCTTGAGCGAGCATGATTACTTTGATCGCTTTTTCCGTGAACCTTTCAAACATGGCGTTTAGCCCCCGAACAGTTAGTTATCCCTAATCGTGATTACATTCTAACATCATGCTATCTACATATTGCCAGCGGTGACGGCACAGTTACGGCAAGATACGCCAACTTGAAAATGGCCACAGTTGGAAGAAATCATGAAGAAATGGAGTTTTGAACATGTCAGTTGCTAGTGGT
>CALRJJ020000186.1:0-8301 GCA_943367505.1 Flavobacterium psychrophilum
CCAGTTGCCGACCGTTTCAACTTCAAGGCTAAGTACTGGCAAGTGTTTATCTGGTTGATCAAGGCGATGGATAGCATTGATACCTTGCACAACTTTCAACAAATCGCGGCGTTCACCTTCCCCTTGAGCCTTTCCCAAAGCCACTTCTAGCATAGCCGTGTGACCACTTTCTAACTGTTTGGTTACAGCTTCAGCATCGAATTTCTCAACTAGTGGTTGGGGCTTAGAGCAATCTGTTGCCTTTATATCAGCCATGGGCGCACCTCGTAGTAATTTGCTTGACTGCACTCTAAGGCTGCAATCTGTTATTTTCTGGACATTTTCTTGGCAAAACTTTGGCAAGCTCTCCTTTGCAAGAAAACGAACTAAAAATTTTTATTGACAGGATCACAAAAGCATTCAGTGGCCACATCAAATCGACTGACTGAGCTATTTTGATACACGCAGTCAGCGAGGTCCGCATAGCTTTTCAAGGCAGTTCGCCAGTTGCATTTAACTATTCCAGCCATCTAAGATGAACAATATCCCTAACGGTGAATCAATTGTCCTCCAAAGTATTAATAGCGGTCGACAATCAAGAGTGCACGGATGCTGCCATACAGTCTGCCCTAGCGCGGCAATGGGAGCCTGATACGACCTTTCTTTTGTGCAAGGTGGTAGAAGACTTTGGCTCAATCATAAACATCTACGAGAACGAACACAGCGAAGTACTAAAGGCCGAACAAGAAGCCTACACGTATGAGATGAGACTGTGGTTAAGCCAAATGACGGCAGATTTCGCCAAAGTTCAACCTCAAGTTGAATCTTGCCTAGAGTTCGGCCGAGCAGCTGAGAAACTCTGCGAAGTTGCCTACTCGTGGGGAGCTGACTACATGATTATTGGCTCTCACGACTTAGAGTTAGCGAGCCGCTGCTCTCTGGGCAGCGTTGCTTCTGCGGTATTGCGAAATGCGCCATGTTCAGTAGAATCGGTGCGCAGCAGAGAACTGCGCAATCTATTTAGAGAAAAAGGCGCAGCCACAGTACATGATATTGCCCACATTGCTACGCCGCCACCCAAAACTATCATTGTCGCAACGGATCTCTCACCAGCAGCCGATTTTGCCCTGAACTGGGTGGTAGGAATGAATTGGCATCCAGCCACGATATTTCGCATAGTTACAGTGATGCTGCCTAATCACAAAGACATTAGAACGCACTGGTTCGGCGGTGGCAGTGTCTATATCAAAGAGAAGTTACACCTCAATCAAATTGAAGCACAACTGAAAAAACAAGCTCTGCAATTAGCTGAAAAATACGGCTATGACAAAGTTGAAGCTGACCTGGTCATGGCAGATTCAGCAGCGGAAGCGATATTCGAACTGGCCAACAATTGCCAGGCTCAAATGGTTGTAACCGGTGCACAAGGTGCCAACCGCAGCCCTGAAGCTAGAGCTGGTAGTACGGCAATTAGTATTCTAGAGCGCTTGCATTGCTCTATGATCGCGGTGCAGAGCGATTCTCCAAAACAAGTGAGCTTTACCTGGCGCTAACATCTTGCAGGTGAAGAAGCAGTTACATTTGGGCTTCATCAAAGTTCTGTGAAGTTACGTTTTTATGCATCGCTGTTTTACAGCCTGCAATCAGGCTTTTGAGCAGTCATGAAAAAATCAACAGCAAACTGAGCTGACAGCATTTCTATACTGAGTTAGCGAGCAGTCGCACGGACAATAACTTTTGTTGATATTCAGGAAACAAAGATGACGGAACTAACGACCATTGTTGACTTAAGTACAGCCCTCGAAGGCACCGGCATATCCAAAGGCCTACTAGCAGATCGCTTTAACATCACTGTCAGTGAAGAAACCATCGACCCAGTAGACTTTCGCGATAGCCGAACAATAGACTTTGCTGAACTGGAAAGTGGCACCATTTTGAAGACAATTAAAGTACCGACCAAGAGTCTTCCCGATGCCACCAGAACATTTCGTGAAGCGATTGCCGAAGGCCTTGTTGAAGGTGGCTGGCTGGCCGTAGAAGCTTAGAAGAGCGGCTCTACTTACTAATTGACTATGCTCGAGAGAACGAGTGCTTAGCTTCGTGCTCAAGCGGCCGAATTAGAGCAGCCAAATGATATCACCCCGATATCGGCACCAATCATTCAAAAAAAGGCTACTCTTTCGAGTAGCCTTTTCCATTATCCAATAAGCGCAATTTAGTTCGAACTAACTACCACTTCAGTAGTGTGAATTTATCCATATCAACTGTCTGACGGCTGCGATAAATAGCCAAGACAACTGCTAGACCGACAGCGGCTTCAGCAGCAGCGACAGTGAGCACAAAGATAACGAAGAGCTGACCTTTCAGAGCAACTGGATCAACGTAGCGAGAGAAAGCAATCAAATTGATATTGACAGCATTCAGCATCAATTCAATTGAAAGTAGCACTCGCACAGCATTTCGCGATTGCACCATGCCATACAAGCCCAATGAGAAGAGCAGCGCAGCGAAGGTTAGATAGCGCAGGAGCATTGGTTGATGCAGAGTCAAAATAACGAATGATGCCAGCACAGTCAAGGTGACGATTACGCCCTTGTGACCGCCAACACTGCGAAAGATCCAACCAGCAAGAGCGAGGCCGAGACAGGCCCAAAAGTCATAGTGATTGGTGAATATAGCCTCCATACCATTAGGGGTAAATAGCACCCCGGCATAACTGCCAACCACAGCCGCTGCGATAAACGCATAGACCAGAGCTAGATTTACTGAAGATTGCGGTTCTTTGACCGTAACTACGTTTTGCACTTTGATCTCCTACCTCTGCAGCGCCAGATTATTTTCTTGCTTCTTAGCTTCGTCGACAATGGCTACATTGTCGTCATCTCGATACTTCGATTCGCCTTTAGCTAGCATGACGGCTCCCATCAAAGCAGCTAGAAGAAGAACAGATGAGAACTCAAACGGAATGGAATAGTTCGTCACTAGAGCTTCGCCCAGTACTTTCACAGCGTCCGGGCTGACAGGTTGATCGCTTAGTGGCCAGTGGTTCTCGCCAATAAGAGCTGAATAAAGAGTGACAAAGCTCAATACGGACACCCACAAGCTCAAATTGCGCTTACAGGAAGCAAAAATCTTAGCTAATGGTGGCAAACTTTCATCGTAATAAACAACTGCTTGCTCGCGCTCTAGACGTGGGTTAGTTAACATCAAGGCAATCACTACCATGAGAGTAATACCAACCGCATAAATCATGATCTGGGCCAGAGCAAGAAACTGAGCGGAGAGTAAAAGGAAGATTCCAGAAATCGTTCCGAATACTCCAATCAAAATGAAACCGCTGCGGATAACCACTTTATCGGTCAATACTGCGATGGCCAGACAAATTGACAGAGTCGTCAGTATATAAAAGGCCCAGGTCTCAACGCCTGGTGCACTTAATAGAGGTGGGAGTAGATCTTGGCCCATTTTCTTGACTTCCTATAACGCTTATAACGCTTACAACGTTTACGACTTACTCTTCACTAGATTTGGAATCAGCAGGCTTATCTTCGGCCTTAGCTTCAGCTGGTTTATCTTCAGCTTTAGCTTCTGCAGCAGGTGCTGCAGCTTTGGCTTCTGCCTTGGCTTCAGCTTGCTTTGCTTCAGCTGCAGGAGCAGCTATTTTCGCATCAGCAGCGGGTTTTGCTGCTTCTACAGCAGGCTTAGCAGCCGCGGCAGCTGGAGCTGGCTTGGCTGGCTTTGGCTTAGGCAATGGCATTTCTTTGCGCTCAAAGTAGAACGCTGATTCTTCTTGACTCAAGGTCAATTTTTTCAAATCATATATAAGTGATTGGCGACTGTAGTCTGCCATCTCAAAATCATTGGTATTGATGATGCAAAGGGTAGGGCAAACTTCAGTACAAAGACCACAAAACATACAGAGGCCGTGGTCGATTTTGAAATCGATCAGCTCTAGTTTGTTAGTCTCAGGGCTCTTGTGCGAAGTAATTTCAATACACTTATCAGGACAAACCCGTTCACACTGACGGCATGAAATACAAAGGTGGTCTCCGGTTTCAGGGTTGACGGTCAGTGCCAAACGGCCTCTGAAGTGCGGTGCCAGATTAGGCATTTCGTCAGGGTAGTTTTTAGTGATTGGCTCGCGCCAGGTGTGTTTGAACACCGTAGCAAGACCACGCCTCACTTCGTTCAGTCCACCAAACGCTCTAGAGATGAGGTTAGCCATGAATGTTTACGAACTCCCGTGCAAATACAACGATGATGAATACGATCAGTGAAAGAGGAATCAAGCGCTTCCAGCCAAAAGCCATAAGCTGGTCAATTCTGAAGCGCGGCAGGGTAGCGCGAATGAGAATTGCGAAAATAACCAGGCCATAAACTTTGGCAATTACCCAAAGGGTAGCGAACAATGTTTCTGGATTGATTAGGTGCAGGCTCTGACACAAGAATGAATCTCTAATGGCAGCAACCATTTGCGGGATGCCAGGGATTTTATCGAGAATATATGGAGGGATTGGGTTGTCTCCACCGCCCAAGAACATCACGGTAGTGACGCTAGCCACCACGAACAAGTTGGTGAATTCTGCCAAGAAGAAAATAGCAAACTTCATGCCACTGTATTCAGTGTTGTAGCCGCTCACCAACTCAGATTCAGCTTCTGGCAAGTCGAAAGGAATACGGTTGATTTCAGCGCAGGCTCCAGTTAGGTAGAGCCAGAACGAAATAATCAAAGAGCAGACCAAAAGACCAGCGCAAATATAAGAAACAGGTCCCATCGGATAAGCAGCTTCAAGTGCCTTTGCACCGCCACCACCGATGGCTTGATTAAGACCAACTAAAGCACCACCACCGAGCAGATTCCAATTAAGAATACCGCCAGCTTGTTGCTGAGCAATCTTTACCAGATCAAGGGTGCCGGCCATCAAGCAGACCGTTACGAGTGACAAGACCAAGGGAATTTCATAGCTGATGGCCTGAGCAGCACTACGCAAGCCACCCACCAAAGAATATTTGTTATTAGAAGCCCAACCAGCCATAACTAAAGCAACCACTGGCAGTGCGCCAGCGGCTAAGACGTAAAAGATACCGGTTGGTAAATTCAATATATGGAAGAGTGGGTGGTCATTTGTCACTGCAGCAAGAAGTGGCACAGCACCGATAATTGAGGGAGCGAAGAACAAGATCGGAGCGAAGGTATGCATAGCAGCATCAGCACCGGTCGGAGTAATGTCTTCTTTCAAAAGCAATTTAACGGCATCGGCAGCGGTTTGCAGGTTGCCGTCTGGACCAACTCTGTTTGGACCTTTTCTTACGGTCCACAGTGCCAGAGCGCGGCGCTCGATCAGAACCATAAACATGGCGTTAATCGGAATGAATACCAAAATGGCAATCACCGGTGTCACAGCTCTCAAAATCTCATTGGCGAGATTGGCCTGATCTCCTAATTGCTGAGTCAGCAACATGGGCAATCCGATGCCTACGCCCCAACAAACCATCCACACTATGGTGAAAATGATTGTTAGCCAGGCTAGGGTGAGCCTTGAGATTTTGAATATTTCGTCGCCGTTTGCAAACATGAGATCCAGTTTTACCTTGTTGAAGAAAGACAGAAAGTTCGAAATTCGAGGGAATTTAGCGGTCTACATCAGGAAGGATTATGTCAATTGAGCCAAAGATGGCCATGATGTCTGAGAGTGGGCAGCCCTTCAAAAGCTCTGGCAAAATTGTCAGATTGCAGAAGGAAGGATTGCGCCAGCGGAAGCGAACTGCTTTTTCACCACCGCTAGAAGTTACGTAGCAACCGAGCACACCGCGTGGAGACTCAACAGCAGCGAAACCTTCACCGGCTTTAATACGCATACCGGCCATTTGTTTTTTGCCCATGATGTCGCCAGTAGGAATTTTCTCAACGCACTGACGGATGATGTCAACGCACTGACGCATTTCCAAAATTCTGGCCATGTAGCGGTCCCAAGTGTCGCCTTCTTTATCAAAGGTGATTACATCAAACTTGAGATCAGGGTAGACCGAATATGGTCTAGTGCGGCGCAAATCCATGGCAATGCCGGAAGAACGCAAGCAAGGCCCAGTGACACCATAATCAGTTGCCACTGATTGCTTGAGAATGCCCACACCTTTAGTACGCTTTAAGAAAATTGGGTTCTGGGTGACGATGGTTTCGTATTCGTCAATGCGATCAGGAAACTCATCAAGGAAAGCTTTCAGTTTGTCGAACCAGGCTGGCTTGGGATCGCGCAGCACACCACCGATTCTGATGTAGTTAAACATCATGCGCTGGCCAGCGATCTCTTCTAAAAGATCAAAGAGCTTTTCTCTTTCACGGAAAGGATAGAAGGGGAAACCAAACATGGCGCCCAAGTCAATTAGATAGGTACCAAGCCAGAGCAAGTGAGACGTAATGCGGTTCATTTCAGAAACGATTACTCGCATGTACTCAGCCCGTTCAGGAACGGTGACGCCGTCTAGCTGTTCGCAAGCACGCGCCATAGCCCATGAAGTGAACATGCCCGAGAGATAATCGACCCGGTCAATTAAAGCTTGGTATTGAAACCAGGTGCGGTTTTGACCTTGCCATTCTTGAGCGCGGTGCAAGTGACCAAGCACTGGTTCAACGTGTTTGACCGTCTCACCATCAAGAGTTAGTAGCAGCCTCAACACACCGTGAGTTGCAGGGTGTTGCGGACCCATGTTGATGATCATCTCATCAGTCTTCAGGTCAATCTCTTGAATTTCCGTAGCCATTTTTCCGTCCCTAGTAATTCCTGGTTATATAAGAGAATTAGCGCATGCTATGTGGATTTTTATCGTTCAAGGCATCAACTAGTTGTTTGTAGTCTCTGCGCAATGGGTGGCCTTCCCAATCCCACGGATTGAGGATGCGGCGCAAGTATGGGTGGCTGCTATAGCGGATACCAACCAAATCGTAGGTCTCACGTTCGTGCCAGTTTGCTGCTGACCAGAAATTCGCGAGGCTCGGTACTGCTGGCAATTCACCTTCGGCCACATCGGCTTTCTTGGTCAAGACTTTTACCACGAGCTGATCTAAATGAGAGTAAGACCAGAGGTGGTAGACAGAGTCGAATGTATCAGCACTATCAACACCAGTCACGGTGAGCAACAAATCGAGCTTAATTTCCGAACTATTGCGCAAAAGGCGCATTGCCTTCTCTAGTTGATCAGCGGCGACGACAATGGTCTCAACGCCACAAGAATCAGGAAGACGCTCAGAAGAGATACCGTGCTCTTTCAAGAACTGTCCAAACTTGGCTGGCTCTAAGGGCACTGGCGGCGCGGCTGGCTCAGCTGGTTTAGCGGCAGCGGCTGCAGCTGCCGGTTTGGCGGCGGGCTTAGCATCAGCTGGCTTGGCTTCTGGTTTAGCTGCTTCTGATTTGACTTCTTCAGGCTTGGCGTCTGATTTAGTTTCTTCAGGCTTAGCTTCGTCTGTCATCTACTTCTAGTTCCTATATATATCTGGTTTATGTATTGCTATCGGGAGCTTTAGCAAGGGCCGCAGCGGTGTCTTCTTGGACCACACCGATCAAATCTTCGAGACAACGACCGGTGTCGTAATCAACTTTACGCACCGATGTCTGGGCGTACATTTTCTTTCTACGCTCACCATAATTCTCGGTGCGAATTTTTTGTTGCAACTTCAGCAGAGCATCAAGAATGCCTTCTGGACGCGGTGGGCAACCTGGCAAGTAAACATCGACCGGAATAATACGGTCGACACCTTGAACCACTGAGTAAGAATCGTTGAACATGCCACCTGTAATTGTGCATGCGCCCATGGCGATTACGTATTTAGGCTCAGGCATTTGCTCGTACAAAGTAATGAGAGCTGGGGCCATTTTGCGAGTGATAGTGCCAGCGGTCAAAATCATGTCAGCTTGCCTTGGAGTAGCACGAAATACTTCAGAACCAAAGCGCGAAATATCGAATGCCGACATACCGACACTCATCATTTCAATAGCGCAACAGGAAGTACCAAAAGTCAAAGGCCAGACTGAGTTCGAGCGGGCCAGGTTGGCTATTGGGCTGAGCACCGGCGATAGCACTTGACCGAGGGCGTCAATCATTAGATCAAGCGACGAGAGAGTAACTGTTTCTCTCAGCTCTTCTGGTACGACGGGATTGGTATTACTCATGCTCTCCACTCACTTCTTACTTATCTTATTTGTCTTAAAATTCCAACCAATCAACAAAATCTAAAACTGAACCAATCTCTGCTCTAATCCCAGGTCTATTCCCAGCTCTACTCCCATTCGAGAGCACCCTTCTTCCAGGCGTAGACAAGGCCTA